>CAMBWM010000010.1 GCA_945871335.1 Polaromonas sp. YR568
ATGGCGGCGAACTCCGACATTGTTGACAGGCGCAGGCCGTGCTCCATGGGCGATATGGCGATATGCTGGTCATTTGAAACCAGCGGAATGCGTAACTCCGTGCCCGGAGGCGTGATCATGATGTGGTAGCCGCGCTCCGTTTCCAGCGCGATTTCGCAGCCGAGTTGTTTGGCCAGGGGCTTGGACCAGGCGCCGGCCGCCAGCACAACCAGATCGCAATCGTAAGAGCCGCGCCCGGCGATGATGCGGCGCGGCCCGTCCGCACCGATATCAAAACCCGTAACACTATCAGTCACCAGATCTCCGCCGCGCTCGAAGAAGTCTGCGGCGATGGCCTCGGTCATACGCTGCGGATTGACGCAGTTGCGTACATTGGGATACCACACACCTCCGGCGACCGCGGTCGAGAGAGCCGGCTCCAGCTCGCGCAGGACGTCGCCACCCAACACTTCTAAGCGGACGCCACGACGGCGGCGCATCTCGATTGCATAAGCGGCGCCAGCCAGCCCCGCTTCACTCTGGAAGGTGTGGATCAGTCCACGGTTTTCGATCATCGCCGTGTGACCACTCTCACGCAGCAGTGTATCGAGCGCTTCGGAGGAATGCGCTAGCATGTCGGCCCTGGCATCGGCGATTGCTTCGACACGATCATGCTGGGTTGCCAGCGCGAAGCGCGCGAACCATGGCAGAGCTCCGAGCATGTAGGTCCAGTGAGTGGTCAGGGCATGCGCCGGATCGAGCAACATCCGTGGCACTCGGCGCAGGATGCCGGGCATGCCCAGCGGCGGCACCGAAGCCAGCCCGATGCTGCCTGCGTTACCCGCAGAAGCGCCGCTCCCCGGCGCCACTTTGTCGATTAGAGTGACGCTGAACCCGGCGCGCAGCAGCCACCAGGCGCAACATACACCGACGATGCCCGCGCCGATTACATGGGCTTGACGAGGTCGGCCTGAAGGGAGCGAGCTCATATGCAATCAGCGCTAATGGGCAGCTGGGAGGACCGAACAACATAAAACGAGTTTGAAAAAATATAGTACCCACTCAAGATCACAGAAATTGAAACCACACTCGACCGTGGTTTTGAAGATGGCGAAGTACGGCGAGAAGTCATAGTCCCGGGGGGTCAGCAAGCTGAAGTGTTTGGTCTTGAAGGCCAATGGGTTGATTGGATTTAAATTTCATATTCCCACCTTAAGTTGAAAGATGAACCAAAACCCTCCTTTAATCAATTACCCCTATTTTTATCACACACGCTGAAGTCGGACAGTTTGGGGGAATACCAGACAATGAGGATGTAGCGAAGGAACATGCAGATTGTTTAGAACAGTCTTAATGTTAGGGCCTTCGGATGCGAACGTTCGCATCCTTGATCCAGAAATTTATATACCCCCCGGTCAGGCAATTTGAAAGCAAAGGGGGGCCTCAAGCCAGCACACACATCACCGGCAATGCGGAGGCTCAAGCATGGTGTGGGTCATCTGATAACTTTCGCATCAGGTTGGAAGCAGTGATCGGACGAGCAAATCACAGCTTATAGGTAGACCGGAGTCCCATCTGACAAATCGGGGGGTGGGGGTACGGTGGGGGTCTCAATTAGCCGGTTTTTGGGGCTGAGGTATTTAATGTTGCTCGATCTGTCCGTATGCTTTAATGAGGAATCAAAGGTGACTGGCCCACAGAGTTCTTTCGAGCCGTGACTCGTGGGTATCAAAGGTTAAACCGGGGAACAAACCGGGGAACAAAATTTGATTTATTGAGAGAAATTCAGGCATATACAAGGGTTTCAAGCCATCTTTCAATTGACCCCAGCCCACCAGACCGCATGACAAAGGCCGCTAACGACATACAGTTAGCGGCCTTTTTCATTGGTAAATCAATGATTTACGTACTAATTTTTGTTAATCTGCGACAGATTCGGTGGAAGTAGAGCGACTTGATGGTGTGACATTTTGGCCGTACGGTGCACTTGGGTGCTGGGAGTACCAAAGGCAAAGCGGGGGTACAGACGGGGGTACAAATTCACTTTTGATTTTGTAAAAGCTAATGCTTATGTGGGTTTGCAGCTATCTGTAGAGCGCTTTCATATTAAAGGCCTTTAAGGAGCGATTCTGATTTGAATTCGCTAAAGAGTAAATTTTCATCTGAAGGGTTTACACAACCTCGATCGTCACGTTGGTCTTCGTGTCTGGCAAGATGATTCCACCGCGGTCGCCAACTGTGATGCGGCCTTGTCTGTCACGAAAAGAGGGCGGCAGGTTGCGGCCTCTTTCGCAACACAGCCACAAACGTAAAAGATGCCGCTGCCGCTCGGGCTGACCAGGCCAATCGATGAAGGCGGTGCGGTCATGCAGTATCTGGTAGTTGTGCAGAAACTGTATATCGCCTGGCTCAAAATCTGTCTTGAGGTGGATGCTTGGCTCTTCGCACAAGGCCTGAAAAAAATCGAGCGCTTCGACCTGTTTTGGCGTTAGGCGCGGCACCTCGGAAAAACGTTGGGCAGAGTCGATGTAAGGCCTTGTGAACTGGGTGGTGAGCAGCCCAGCATGCCACGAGAAGACAGACATTCGATACCAGGGTTTCTTACCCTTCGGCACTTCCCCGCGACGATCGATACAGAACGGAGAGAACAGTACCGCAGCAAGATCAGGCCGCCGTTTCTGGAATTCGTTGTACAGGGTAACTGAGCTCAGAATGCTGCTTGCCCCGCCAACCATAGACTTTTGAAGGCACAGTAGCCCGACAATGTCAGTCGGATCGGCGTGGTAATTTTGGCGTTCTGACGTTTGATAAATCCGCGTATTGTGATCAGCAGTGGTGCGCGAAAGGTCGATCACATGACCGAGTAAATCACCGCGTGCATTTTGTGATCGAGGACTGCCAAGCCATGCTCCCAGACCCCAGTAGGCTCGTGCCGCAGACTCACGGTCATAGCGATTGATCGGCAAACCTCGAATGAGGACAAAGCCGCGGCCATCGAGAAGTTCGTTGAGCAGCAACTTCATGCGTTTGCCAAGTTTCGGCAGAGGAAATTGCGCCTTTCCAATGTGCTGAATAGGCAGATGGCGACTATGCGCAACAGCTTGGTCAATTTCGGAGATGTCGGTCTTCGTCAGACGGTAAAGCCATTTGTCTGTTTTGACCATGTCGCGTCCGTACCAAGCGGAAGGCCCGTTGATCTCTCGAGGAGGGTGCGACGACGAATGCCTAGGAACCTTCGCCTCTAGTTTGGTATCAGAGTTAGCGAGTAATTTTGATTGCGCCGCGTTTCGCTTGATCGTTTGCATCAGGAACTCCCGGAAAGTGTTTAGCACGGCACTTGAATCAATTCATTTATTGTACGATTGCACGATGCCCTAATCACTGTGGAAAGCCGCCAGATCAGGGTGGACCTCCAAAGGTTCATTAGAAAGCTCGGGCCTAAGATTTCTTCATAGGATCAGACCATGTCACAACCATGTTTTACTCCACCAGACCGCATGAAAAAGGCCGCTAACGACATACAGTTAGCGGCTTTTTCATTGGTAAATCAATGACTTACGGGCTAATGAATGACAGGGCCTTTCCAACGGCTTGAGCCGCCTGTTCGGTAAAACCACCAGCTGCATAGGTAACGATCAAAAGAACCGGCTTGGATGGCCAGGTCTCGGCGCAAGCGGCGTCAGCTGGCGCCGCAAAGCCCTCGCCCGTCAGAATCTGGCGCCATGCAGCGCCGAATCTCTTTATCAACATGTGATACCCCCGATCAGATCAAATAATGAGTGTGCGGAGAAGCCCAGTGGTAAATTTACACTAGCACCTGCCGGGTGAACACCAACGAAAGGAGACATCATGGTTTCGAGGCGCAGATCCCTTCAATACATCGCAGCGTCGGGCTTACTTGGCCACGGCCTGCAGCCGGCTTTAGCCGACACAAGCTACCCCGACCGGGCGATCAAGCTCGTGGTTTCCAAGCCCCCTGGCGGTCTAGACGATTCGGTAGCGCGCGCCATCCAGCCTGAGCTGGAAAAGGCCTTGCGGCAACCCGTCGTGATCGAGAACATCGCTGGTGCACTGGGCATCATCGGAACGCAGAACGTGATCCGCTCGCGGCCGGATGGGTACAGGCTGCTGCTGCTGAACACGAAGCAGCAGATCACTGCAGGAGAACTTGCGGAATCGAGGCCGTACGACCTGGCAAAGGACGTGACACCCATCATGGCGGTCGCGAGCTACCGGTCTGCCATCATCGCTCACTCCGGCATGCTCGGTAACTTCGCGGAAGTGTTGCGTTATGCGAAGGACAACCCGGGAAAGGTCGTCTACGGATCCAGCGGAGTCGGCTCCACCGCGCACCTCATCGTCTCAATTGCCGCAAAGCAGGTGGGTGCCGACATGATCCACGTGCCCTACCAGGGGGGTGGCCCTGCTTCTGTCGCCGTCATGGGCGGGCAAGTACATCTGCTGTACACAGACATGCCCACTGCCCTGAACGCGGCCCGTTCGGGGCGGGCCAGGATCGTGGCGCAGTCTGGCACCACGCGGTACAAGGACGCACCCGGTGCCCCGTTGTTCAACGAACTCGGCTACGGCATGTTCAGCAACGGCTCGTTGTCGATCGTTGGTCCTGCCGGTATGGAGCCTGCGGTCGTCGATAAGCTCCAGGCCGCGGTGCGCCAGGCCTGCGCGCAGCCCGCACTTCAGGAGAGGCTCCTGAAAGTGGGGGTGGAAGTCGAGGTGATCGACGGCGCCGGGTTGCGCGCGGAGATCTTAGACACCACGGCGAAATGGATACCCCAGGCTAAGGCCGTTCTTGCGGTTGCTGGTAAGTAGGGCTTGTCAATGCAGATATCGCAGTCCTGGCGTTGTGCCCACGACATCGACCCCGGCGCTCCGCTGAACATCCTACTGCGCGAGTTCCTGCCTGACATCGCGCGCTTGACCCACGGATCTCTGCAGGTGAGCCTGCACCCCGATGGGGAACTGGGCGGACCCGATGACATGGTGGACATGCTGGTTCGCAACGAGATCCAGATGCACCCCGTGTCAGGAATGATCCTGTCGCGGCTGACGCCTGTCGTGGCCATCGAAGGATTTCCTTTCGCCTACGCGAGCAGCAGGGACGGCTGCTCAGCAATGGCGGGCCCAAGCGGCGACCTGGTGCGGCAGGCACTTCGAGCGCTCGGAATCCACGCTTTCCGGGCTGTGCTTCCGCAGGGTCTCAACCAGATATTCAGCCGCGGGCGCTCGATCAAGACAGCAAGCGACCTGGACGGGATGCGAATCCGGATCGGGAACTCCCCCTTTTTACGGGATCTTTACGGATCGCTGGGTTGCGATCCCCAGCCGATCGACCTGCAACACGTTCCGGCCGCTCTTGCGGAAGGACGTGCAGAGGGCGTGGAGATGACGCTCAACAGCGTAGAGCGCAGCACGCGCCATCGCTACATGGACCATGTCGCGCTTGTTGACATACGGTTCGCTTGCTTCTGGATGTGCGTCAACCTGGACGCGTGGCAGTCGCTTTCAGCCGAGACGCAGGCCACACTGGAGGCGCGTTTCGAGGAGCTGGCCGGCCCCTACTCCCGTGCGCTCGACCTCCAGCACGAGGAGAGCCTGCGCGCCCTGGAGTCCAAAGGTTACACGATCACTACCGTGGACCGCGATAGCCTGCGCTCTCGCCTTCGGGACGCCGGCTTCCTCGAGCGTTGGCGACAGCGCACGGGGCTGGACGCCTGACACGATGGGGTGGGACGGTGCTCATGTCGACGTCGCCTTGATCGCAGCGTTCACCCGCGGCATCACCTGCTCGGCCATCAGTTGCATCGAGCGTTTGCTCAATGCCGGGTCCACCCAGTCCATGCCGGCGTACACCAGTTCACCAAAGTCTCCGGTGACCTCCCGCAACGCCAGGATTTGGTCGACCACCTGGTCCACGTTACCGCAGATGCAGAGCTGATCCATAACGTAGTCCACGGTGATCTCGCTGTCGGGCTGATCGCGGTAGGACTTGAACACTTCGTGGCGGTTGGACTTCATGAGCTTGGTGAGAATCTGCTTGTAATAAAAGCGGTAGGGGCTGGCGGCGCCGTCTCGGCCGTAGGCGCGCGCCACGCGTTCGTCGTCTGCCACGAAGATCGTTCGGGCCACGCGCCAGTCGGCCACGTCGGCCTTAATACCCGCGCGCTGCTTGCCTTCGGCATAGTTGGTCCAGTGCGTCTTCACCCATTGCGGCAGCAGGAAGTTGGCCGACAAAGGATGGAAGTCGCGTTCGCCCATGGCGATCACGCCCTTGCTGAAGGGCGCCACCACCGTGCCCACGATTTCCGGGCGTGGTGTCTGGAAGGGCTTGGGCATGATGCCGATGCCGATATCCGGGGCGAAAGTCTGGCGTGTCGTGACCTTGAAACGGTTGTCGGCAAAGTCGATGTCGTACGGTGCGTCGCGTTCCCAGATCGCCAGAATCACGTCGATGGCTTCGGCGAATATCTTGTTCCGGTCCTCGCCGAGGATGCCTATGGCTTCTGCATCTGACTTCAGCGCGCCAGGGCTGATGCCCAAAATGAAACGGCCTTCGGCCAGGTGGTCGAACATGGCCGCCTGCGCGGCGAGGATGGTGGGGTGGATGTGCGACAGGTTGCTCGTGCCTGAGGCCAGCTTGATGGTTCGCGTCGAGTGGATCAGTGTGGCCAGAAAGAGCAGGCTGTTGGTGATGTTCTCGGCCTTATCGGACAGGTGCTCTCCAACGAAGGCGTCGTGAAAGCCGAGTGCATCTGCCAGAATGATGGCCTCGCGGTCCTCGCGCAAAGTCTCTGTCGGGCTCCGCGTGAGCGGGTGTACCGGCATCATGAACATTCCAAGTTTCATCGTTCTCTCCATTTGGGGTGTGGTGTGGGGTGTGGCGTCAGCCCGGATGGCCGAGCCGCTGTGACAGGTTCAGAGCGGCGGCCTGCAGCGCCACGGGAACACGTGCGCCGTCGCGGAGGTCCAGCGTGTCTGCCGGTCCGACCACCGTGAGGCCCAGTACCATGCGGCCCTGCATGTCGAACACTGGCGCGCACACGGCGTTGATGGCTTGTCCGTAGACGGTGGTGAAGTTGTCGTTGGCGAACACACGCGCCATGCCATCGGCGCGCACCTGCAGCAACTGCAGCTCCAACGCGGCCAGGGTGGAGGCGGCCGTGGCGCTACCGAGTTCAGTGTCGATCATTTTTTGGGTGAGCGGCCGCGGCAGGTAGGCCGCGAAAGCCAGCCCCGTGGCCGAGGTCAGCAGTTGCGACACTACACCCGTGCGCAGGTTGGCCGGCATGGGATCGCGGGGCTGCTCCCAACGGATGACGGTCGGCCCGCAGTTGCCCCAGACCGATAGCGCCAGGGTTTCGTTCAGGTCGTAACACAGCTCGGCCAGCATCGGAGTCGCCATGCGCACCGCGTGCAGATGGGCCTGGCTGGCGATGCTCAGGTCAGGTGAGGAGGCGCCCAGCACGTGCGGTTGCGCAGACAGGTACTTGCCACCGCCGAACACCAGCGATTTGCGAAGGCCGTGTTCGATGCGCTCCACACGGCCGACGAACACGGTGTGATCGCCCCCCGGAAAACGGGCCTCGTGGGTGCATTCCAGATACGCCGCGCAGCCCGGTATCAGGGGCACGCCACCCAGGCCGGTTTGCACCGGAAGATTTTCAAACTTGTCCTGCCCAGGTGTGGAGAAGCGGCGCGAGATGTCGATCTGGTCTTCCGCCAGGATGTTCACGGCGAAGCGTTGGGCATCCAGGAACACCGGGTGACTGAGCGCCGTGACGGACTGGCTCCAGAGAATCAGCGGCGGGTTCAGCGACACCGAACTGAAGGAGTTGACTGTCAAGCCATGTGCCTTGCCCTGCTTGTCCAGCGCCGTGATGACCGTGACACCGGTGACGAATGCGCCCAGCACTTGCCGCAGTTCACGCGGTTCGATGGCGGGTCGTTCCGCCGAGCAAAGCTGGGTAAGGGGAGGGTTGAGGACTGCATGCATCTTGGGGTCTCTGTGGGTGCCAGAAGTCGAAAGATACGTGCCGCCATCGATTAACGGAAATGATTTTATCTGATACATTTCATCAAATTTGATGATGAAGCTTTCCTCCCATGTCTGACACCTTGCTTCGCATGCGGCTGTTCGCGGCGGTGTACGAAGAGCGGTCGTTCACCGCGGCGGCGGTGCGTGAAAACTCCACGCAGTCCGGCGTCACACAACACGTGCGCAAACTGGAAGACCAGTACGGCGTGAAGTTGTTTCTGCGTGAGGTGGGCAACGTCGTGCCTACGCCCGCGGGCGAAGCGTACTACCGGGGTTGTGTGGAGGTGCTGCGCGCGCACGAAGAAGTGCGCCTGACCATCCGGGACTTTGGCGAGAGCCTGGATGGCCATGTGCTCGTGGGCCTCACGCCGACCATGACGCGGGGCGCCTTAGCCCCTGCGCTGGCCCGGTTCAAGAAGGAACACCCCAACGTGGCGGTGCGCGTCATCGACGCCTACAGCGACATCGTGATAGCCAAGGTGCGCGCGGGCGAGCTTGATTTCGGCATCGTGCCCGGTTTCAGTTCCGACGTGGGTCTTCGCAGCGAGCTGTTCGCACGCACGCCCGAGTTTCTGGTGGGCGGACCGCAGTCGCCCTTGGGTCTGAAGCACCTGGCGCCGGTGCGCTTGTCGACGCTGGGGCCGCTCAAGTTGGTGGTGCCCAGTATGCTCCAAGTGCGGCGCACGTACCTCGAGCGTTACCTCGCGGCGACCGGCACCGTAGTGGCCGAGCGCATGGAGATCGACAGTTCGCTGGCCGCCGTGGATTTTGTGAGCCAGACCGATTGGGTGTCGGTGCATCCGGGCATTGCGATGATGCGCGAGATCGAAAACAGGCAGCTCATAATCAACCCGATTGTTGGACCGACGCTCTCGCTGGAACTGTTTCGCATCGAGCGGGCGCGCACGCCGCTGTCGCGTCCGGCCATCGCATTTCTGGAGATCCTGAAATCCGGCACGGACGCGCTGAGCGCATCGGCCGACCTCCTGCATCAGGAATGTTGATCCTACCGATCAACCAAAATCATTTCCCGGAAGGCGTGTAGATCCCTAAGCTTTGGCACATGACACCCAGTAACCCCCAACGCAAAGAATCTTTCTGCGAGATCCACAGCGGTCGCATCCACTACGTTGAGGCGGGCGAAGGCCCCGCGCTGTTGCTGCTGCACAGCAATGGTTGTTCGCTGCACGAGTTCGCGAGCGTGATGGCGGGACTGTCGCAACACCACCGCTGCATCGCGTGGGACATGCCGGGCCACGGCGATTCGGACAGTCCGCAGGGGCACCAATCCATCGAGGACTACGCCGATGCCGTGCTGGCGTTCATGGATGCGCTGGGCCTGAAGAAGGCGCATGTGTGCGGCGCTTCGGTAGGCGGCTTCATCGCGATCGCGCTGGCCGTGGCCGCGCCTTCGCGGGTGGCGGGAGTGGTGATCGCAGAGGCGGCGTTGCGTAGCGAGGCGGATTGGGCCGGTCAGTGGTTGCGCATTGAAACCATGTTTTCTATTCCGACACAAACCCACGAGGCGGTCGCACCGCGCTTTCGTGCCCTCGATGCCGACTTGCTGACACGCTGGAATATCGACCGCCACAAGGCCGGCGTTTGGCGCATGGTGGATGTGATGTGGGCTATCCGCCAATACAAGGCCGCCGATCAACTTCGCTTGTTGAGCAAATCGGGTGTGCCGGCGGTGGTGTTGATGGGCGACCGTGGACCGGTGATCTCTTGCCGGTCGGACTATGAAGCGCTGCTGCCCGAAGCGGCGATTCAGGTGGTCGACAACGCTGGTCACTTTCCCATGATCGACGACCCACAGGCTTTCGTGAGCGCGTTGCAAGCCGGGATGGCCGAAGCGACTTCTGCTGCATCGTAGGCCGCATCCATGATCCAGAAAATCGCAGCCTCGTTGGCCGAGGCGCTCATCGGCATCGAAGACGGTGCCACTGTGCTCATCGGCGGCTTCGGTACCGCTGGTGTTCCCGTTGAACTGATCGACGGCCTGATCGATCTGGGCGCGCGCGAACTCACCGTGGTCAACAACAACGCCGGCAACGGCGAGCAGGGTCTGGCCCGGTTGCTCCAGGCGGGGCGTGTGCGCAAGGTCATCTGCAGCTTTCCGCGCGCGACCGACAGCCATGTGTTCGATGCGTTGTACCGCAGTGGCCGCATCGCGCTGGAGCTGGTACCGCAAGGCAACCTTGCCGAGCGCCTGCGCGCCGCCGGGGCGGGCATCGGTGCCTTCTTCACGCCCACCGGCGTTGGCACCGAACTTGCCAAAAATGCCGATGGCTCGCCTAAAGAAGCACGCGTCATCGATGGCAAAGCTTATGTGCTGGAGTTCCCCATCGTGGGGGATGTGGCACTCATCAAGGCCGAGCGCGGCGACCGTTGGGGCAATCTCAGCTACCGCAAAGCCGCGCGCAATTTTGGGCCGGTGATGGCCACCGCGGCCAAGCGCACCATTGCCAGCGTTTATGACATCGTCGAACTCGGTGGCATCGACCCCGAGGCCGTGGTAACACCCGGCATCCACGTGAGTGCCGTGGTGCAGATACCTCGCGTGGCCACGCAGGCCGGTGGCTTTAAGGCGGCTGCATGAGCTACACAAGAAGAACCAAGGACGAGCTGGCCCGACGAGTGGCGCAAGACATCCACGACGGGGCCTACGTGAACCTGGGCATCGGTCAGCCGACCCTGGTGGCCAACCACTTGCCCCGGGGTATCGAGGTGGTGCTGCACAGCGAGAACGGCATCCTCGGCATGGGCCCGGCGCCCGTTGCCGGTGAAGAAGACTACGACCTCATCAATGCAGGCAAACAACCTGTGACCTTGCTGGCCGGTGGCGCGTACTTCCACCACGCCGACAGCTTCGGGATGATGCGTGGGGGCCACCTGGACATCTGCGTGCTCGGCGCGTTTCAGGTCTCGGCCACCGGCGATCTGGCGAACTGGAGCACGGGCGAAGCGGGCTCGATTCCCGCCGTGGGCGGTGCCATGGACCTAGCTGTAGGCGCTAAGCAGACCTGGGTAATGATGGATTTGCTCACCCGCAACGGCCAGAGCAAGGTGGTGTCGCAATGCAGCTACCCGCTCACGGGCATTGCTTGCGTGAAACGTATCTACAGCGACCTGGCCACACTGTCTTGTACCCCCGAAGGATTGAGGCTCATCGACAAGGTTGATGGGCTCTCGCACGCAGCGTTAGAAGCCTTGGTGGGTTTGCCCATTGCGGCCGCAGATGGATTCGCTCGCACACATCAGCAGGAGACCACATGACAAGAGACTATGGCGTGAACGACGAAGGCGAGAGCCTGAACCCCGATGAAGTGCTGGCTCGCGCGCTGAAACGACGAGGCGACACCTTTGACCAGTTCAAGCTGCTCATCCGCGAATCGGCCCCCACTTACGACTTGATCTCTAAGACGGCGGGCTACGTTCACCACTACACCGGAAAAACGGGCTCTCAGCAGCAGCTGTCCGGCGTGATGCGCGAGTTGATCACGCTGAGCATGCTTGCCGCGAAGGCCGAACACGGCTTCACGCCTAACCACGTCCGGCGTCTCTACAACCTGGGCGTGACCAATGCGGTGATGTTCGAGGCCGCGGCCGCCATGGCGGCGGTGACTGGCTGGACCACGGTGGCCCACACGGCGTCGGCCATCTTGGTGGCGAACACGCCCGACTACCCTTTCGGCTCCATGCCCCCCGACGGCGAACCCAAGGAACTGGTGCCGTTCCCTGAAATGGAACAAGGCCGCAGCCAGGACGGCAGCGTGTCCGACAACGAGCGCGACCAGGACGAGTACGCTTATATCGCCACGCTTGACCCCGAGCTGGCCCGCGTGGCCGCGCGTTGGGTGAACCATTGCCTGACCCCCGCGCCAGCCATGCGCCTGGGTGCCGGCCCGCGCGAACTGGTGGCCATTGCAGCGGCATGCGCGCGCGGCGAGACCGATCTGGCCGCCCAGCACATGCGCCGCGCTTATGCCTATGGCATGACGCGCACGCAAGTGCTGGAAGCCGTGTCATGCGTGCTGCCCATGACCGGCGCCATGACGCTGAAGATCGGCGTGCAGGCCATGCGCAAGGCCGACGCCGCCGCCTGAGCATTCCAAGACAACACATAAGGAGACACCATGACACCCCGCAGAACCGCCCTTGCATTCTTTCTTGCTGCCCCATTGGTTGCATTCGGGCAGGCAGCTCCCTGGCCGAGCGGCCCCATTGCCGTTATCTCGCCCGTGCAGGCGGGCTCTGCTGGTGATACGTCGCTGCGCATGGTTTTGCAGAAGATGGCGGAGAGCATGAATCAGCCCTTCGCGGTGGAGAACATGGCCGGTGCCGCCGGCATGATCGGCCTAGATAAGTTGTCGCGCGCCCGTCCCGACGGCACCACGATCGGTGGCATCAGCGACAGCACGCTCACCTACGTACCTATCATTCAAAAGCGCGTCAACTTTAATGCCCTCGATACGCTGGATCCGGTGGGTATCATTTCCGCCAGTACCTGGGTGCTCGTGGCCCATCCGTCGGTGGGCGTCAAGACCGTGGAGGAGCTGGTGGCCAAGGCAAAGGCCCGGCCAGGTCAGTTGAACTATGCGTCGGGCGGCATGGGCGGTTCACACCATGTGGTGATGGAGATGTTCAAGTCCGCCACGGGCACCCGCCTTTTGCACATTCCGTACCGCGGCGCCGGGTTCGCCTTGGCGGATGTTCAGGGGGGACAGGTACAGGTGATGTTCTCGGCCTTGTCGGTGGCGCTTGGGGCTATCGAAGCGGGCAAGCTGGTGCCACTGGCCGTGGCCTCAACAGCGCGCACGCCCTTGCTGCCGCAGGTTCCCACGGTGGCTGAAGCCGGGGTGCCGGGCTTTTCGTTCTCGACCTGGTCCGGAATGCTCGTGCCCAAGGGAACGCCACCCGCGATCATTGAAAAGCTGAACCAGGAATTGAATAAGGCCCTGCGGGACCCGCAGGTGTCCTCGAGCCTGGCTAAACTGGGCGCCACACCGCGGCCGGGCACGCAGAAGGATCTGGGGGAACTGATCCAAACCACCAACACCAAGATGGCCAAAGTCATCCGGGAGTCGAACATCCAGGGTGAGTAGCGGAGCAGGGCAGTGTGAACACAGCGCGTGGTGGTCGCAGTTCAACGCCTGCATTGACTTGCAGGCAGTGTTATTGACTGCTAGATCGGTACGGGGGCATGAGCGGGGGAGAAGTTGCACTACGTGCTAGACCGCTCTTCATAAACATTCGGTCCAAGCGCCTTTATTCTGACTTGATCGAATAACCGCATCCACAAACTTGATGCCCATCAAACCGTCATAGGCGTTAGGGAAATACATCGCCAAGGGGTCAGCCGCCACTCCTTGAATGCGGCTTGCGATCGCCTCTGCTGCATCGGAGTAGAGATTGGCAAATCCTTCGTGAAAACCTTCAGGATGACCCGCCACGATGCGCGAAGAGCGTGCAGCTAAAGGGAGCGTGCCGGGGCCGTTGGGTGTTCTGATTTGAGCGGGTGCGTCAAGCGGTTTGAACGACAACACTTGTGGATGCTCTTGATGCCATTCCAAACTTCCCAGTGATCCACTTACACGTATACGCAGTCCATTTTCAACACCGGCAGCAGCCTGTGTGACCCAAAAGCTTCCACGCGCGGAAGGGGATTCGTTTGGAGTGGCTGATCCTAAACGCAACATTGCCCCTGCAAAATCATGGGCGTTGCGATTGGGAACAATGGCGCCAATTTCAGCCGCCACTTGGTGAACTTCAAGTGAAGTGATAAAGCGCAAAAGGTTATGTGCATGCGTTCCAATATCGCCCATGACCAAGGAGGGACCGCCACGCAGGGGATCTTCTTTCCAAGCCCTTCGACCTGGGCCAGGCTTTGCACGACCACCTTGTACATATTCCACTTGAACCAATCCAATTTTTCCGATCAGGCCAGCATCCACCATAGCGCGTGCCTGCCTCACCATCGGGTAACCGGTGTAGTTGTGAGTCAAACAAAAAATCAAACCTGACTTCTTGACCTGATGATGTAAATCTGTGGCTTCTTGCAGGGTATTGGTCATAGGCTTGTCGCAGATGACATCAAAGCCTAAATCGAGGGCAGCTTTGGCGTAGCTGTAATGGCTGTCGTTGGGCGTCATGATGGCGACGACATCAGCTCGCTCTGGGCGTTTTGCTTCTGAGCTTAATAACTCTGTGGCGCTGGCGTAGCAGCGATCGATAGGAAGACCCAACGCAGCCCCCGCTTTTTTGGAAAGCTGCGGATCAGAAGACAAGGCCGCCGCAACGATGTCATAGCGATCGTCCAATCTTGCGGCTTGGCGGTGCATGGCGCCAATAAATGAACCCGGTCCACCACCAATGACGGCCAAGCGCAGGCGTCGACCTTGAAGGTTGATGATGGGGTTTAGTTTTTCAATGGAATCTAGCATGTGATGAGAAATTGAAGGTTGAATTGAAAAGAGAAATGGACTGGACAAACGCGGCGCCCTTAGTCTGGCGATTTGACATACAAGCACCGAACCATACCCCACGATTGACCGTGAACACAAGTCTGGTTTCGCATGCAAGTGAAAATGCTTTTCATGGGCAATCGATACACTTCATCCAAATAAAGGGATGTGCGTCAATCATGAACAAATGTATTTGGATAGTCTGCTTTGGTTTCGGTTTAAGCAGTTTTGCCCTGGCGGCTGAAGAAAAAAACAAAGCGGTACAGCCCGCTAAGCCAAGTCTCACGGTTGTTTTGGTCAAGCCTCAACAAGCGTCAATGTTGGAGTCTGTCTTAGCCAACGGTTCTCTGGCCGCATGGCAAGAAGCCATTGTCGGCGCTGAGGCCAATGGTCTGAAGATCACCGAAGTCCGTGTCAACGTGGGCGATCGGGTTCAGCGAGGGGATGTCTTGGCCATCTTGCAAGCCGACAGCCTTCGCGCTGAACTGGCGCAGGCAGAAGGCACTTTGGCCGAGGCCTCTGCCAGTGCGCAAGAGACCAAGGTCCAAGCCGAGCGTGCCCGCAGTTTGCAGCAACAAGGTTTTTACAGCAGCGCACAGTTGAGTCAGGCCTTGGCCTCTGACGCATCGGCTCAAGCGCGCGTGCAGTCAGCGCGCGCTTTGGTTCAACTGCAAAATGTGCGGCTTTCGCAAACCCAGGTTCGCGCGCCGGATGCGGGTGTGATTTCGGCTCGCCAAGCCACAGAGGGAAGCGTGGTGAGCGCTGGGACCGAATTGTTCCGCTTGATTCGTCAAGGCCGCATCGAATGGCGCGCCGAAGTCATGGCCGCTGACCTGGGACGTGTGAAAGTGGGCGCGCCAGTGCAAATCACCGCTGCCAGCGGGCAGCGTTTGCAGGGCAAAGTGCGAATGCTGGCACCCTCAGTTGATTCGCAAACCCGCAACGCGCTGGTGTATGTAGACCTGATTGGCCCCACCGGCAGTGCCCGCGCAGGTATGTACGCCAAGGGCGAGATCACCTTAGGCACTAGCCAAGCCATGACCGTGCCCCAAAGTGCGGTGGTGGTGCGCGATGGTTTCAGCTACGTGTACACGGTGGGTGTTGACAACAAGGCCAAGCAGGTCAAGGTGCAAACAGGTCGTCAAAGTGGTGAGCGTATCGAGGTTGTGCTGGGCCTACTGGCCGATGCCCGCGTAGTGACCGCTGGCGGAGCATTTCTGAACCATGGCGATACGGTGCGCGTGGTGGATGCAGCCCCAACCCCCCTGACAGCCAAATAAGGGGCGCTATGTTGAACGTCTCTTCTTGGTCGATTCGCAACCCGATTCCGGCGGTCATGCTCTTTGTGCTGCTGACGGTGGCGGGCTTCGTTGCTTTCGGCGCGATGAAAGTACAAAACTTTCCCGACTTGGACGTGCCGACCATCACGGTCAATGCCAGTTTGCCGGGTGCCGCGCCTTCTCAGCTGGAAACAGATGTGGCCCGCAAGCTTGAAAACGCTTTAGCGCCGCTGCAAGGCCTCAAGCACATCACCACCAAAGTGCAAGACGGCACGGTGTCGATCACCGCTGAGTTCCGCATGGAAAAGCCGGTGCAAGAAGCGGTTGACGATGTGCGTTCAGCCATTCAAGGCGTGCGTGCCGATTTGCCCGGTGACCTGCGTGACCCGGTGGTGCAAAAGCTCAATTTGGCGGGTTCGCCCGTGCTGGCTTACACCGTCCGCTCTGCGCGCATGGACGACGAAGCCCTGTCTTGGCTGGTCGATAACGACATCAGCCGCAAGCTCTTGTCTTTGCGTGGTGTCGGCGCAGTCAGCCGCGTCGGCGGTGTGACCCGCGAGGTGCAGATCGCTCTGAATGTCAACCAACTGCAATCACTGGGCATCACGGCAGCCGAAGTTTCTCGTCAGCTTAAGCAGGTTCAGCAAGAGGGCTCGGGTGGCCGCATGGACTTGGGTGCTGGCGAGCAAGCTGTGCGCACCTTGGCCACGGTCAAGACCGCGCAGGAGGTCGGGAGGATAGAGCTGGCCACTTCGCGGGGAACCCGCGTACGTTTGGACCAGGTCGCGTCTGTCAAAGATACCTTGGCCGAGCCACGTTCCGCGGCCAGCTTGAATGGTCAAGCTGTGGTGGGTTTTGAGGTGGTGCGCAGCAAAGGCGAGAGCGAGGTGGCCGTAGGTCGCTTGGTGCGCCAAGCCTTGGCAGACTACCGCCTGCAAAACCCCGACATCGACATCACAGAGTCTTTTGACTTTGTGACCCCTGTGGAAGAAGAGTACAGCGGCTCGTTGGTGCTGCTTTACGAGGGTGCGGCTTTGGCGGTGCTGGTGGTGTGGTTGTTTTTACGTGATTTCCGAGCCACGTTTGTATCTGCTGTGGCGCTTCCCTTGTCGGTCATTCCGGCATTCATCGGCATGGCTTATCTGGGGTTTTCCATCAACGTGGTGACCTTGTTGGCGCTCTCGCTGGTCATCGGTATTTTGGTGGACGATGCCATTGTGGAGGTTGAAAACATTGTGCGGCACCTGCGCATGGGCAAAACACCCTACCAGGCCGCCATGGAGGCTGCCGATGAAATTGGCCTGGCGGTGATTGCTACCACCTTCACCTTGATCGCTGTATTTTTACCCACCGCCTTCATGAGCGGGATACCCGGTAAGTTTTTCAAACAGTTCGGTTGGACCGCGTCGCTTGCGGTGTTTGCCTCGCTGGTAGTGGCCCGGGTGCTCACGCCCATGATGGCGGCGTACCTGATGAAACCCATCGTCACGGCTGAGCGTGAACCCCGTTGGCTGCAGCGCTATATGGTGTGGGTGGCTTGGTGCATGAAGCACCGCGTCATCACCATGCTGCTGGCGACCTTGTTTTTTGTAGGCTCCATCATGCTGGTGCCGCTGCTGCCTAAAGGATTTATCCCGCCGGATGACAACTCCCAAACGCAGGTGTATGTCGAGTTGCCGCCGGGGGCCACCCTGGCTCAAACACAAGCGAGCGCCGAACAGGCCCGACAGTTGGTGATGAAGGTCAGCGACGTTCAAAGTGTTTACACCACCATTGGCGGCGGCAGCGCGGGCAGCGATCCGTTTGCGGGTGGCGGCTCTGCCGAGGTGCGCAAAGCCACCTTGACCATTCAGCTCAGTGAACGGGGCACCCGGCCCCGCAAACAGGCTATTGAGCAAGACATCCGTACGGCCTTGCAGCCCTTGCCCGGCGTGCGCTCCAAAGTCGGCTTGGGTGGTTCGGGCGAAAAATATGTATTGGTGCTCACAGGTGAAGACCCGCAGGCCTTGCAAAGTGCGGCCATGGCGGTTGAGCGCGATTTACGCACCATCGACGGCCTGGGCTCTATTGCCTCCACCGCCAGCTTGGTGCGCCCCGAAATCGCGGTGCGTCCTGACTTCAACAAGGCGGCCGATCTGGGCGTGACCAGCGCTGCGATCAGCGATACGCTGCGCGTGGCCACTTTGGGCGACTACGATGCCGCCCTGCCCAAGCTCAACTTGTCTCAGCGCCAAGTGCCCATCGTCGTCAAGCTGGATGCCGATGCGCGCAAAGACCTGGGCACACTGGAGCGTTTGTTGGTGCCTGGCAGCCGTGGACCCGTCATGCTGGGCCAAGTGGCCAGCATCGAGGTAGCGGGCGGACCGGCTGTGATTGACCGCTATGACCGTCAGCGCAACATCAACTTTGAAATCGAATTGTCCGGCATACCCTTGGGCGACGTGACGCAGGCTGTGCAAAAACTTCCCGCGCTGCAAAACTTACCGCCTGGCGTGAAAGTGATCGAGATCGGCGACGCCGAAGTCATGGGCGAACTCTTCGCTAGCTTCGGCTTGGCCATGATGATTGGCGTGCTGTGCATCTACATCGTGCTGGTGCTGCTGTTCAAAGGCTTTTTGCACCCGGTCACCATTTTGGCGGCCTTGCCACTTTCTCTGGGTGGCGCGTTTGTGGGTCTGCTGATGGCCCAAAAGAGTTTCTCGATGCCTTCGCTGATTGGCCTGATCATGCTTATGGGCATCGCCACCAAAAACTCGATTTTGCTGGTGGAGTACGCCATTGAAGCGCGGCGCGGTAAAGCGGCTCAAGAAGGGCGCCCCGCAGTGCCTGGCATGAGCCGATGGGACGCTTTGCTCGATGCGTGCCACAAACGTGCGCGCCCGATTGTGATGACCACCATCGCTATGGGGGCCGGCATGCTGCCAATCGCTCTGGGGTGGGGTGCTTCTGACACCAGTTTCCGCTCGCCCATGGCCATTGCGGTGATTGGTGGTTTGATCACTAGTACGGTGCTCAGCCTGCTGGTGATTCCGGTGGTGTTCACTTACTTGGACGATGTGGGCCTGTGGGCGGGGCGGATGTTTCGACGGCTCACTGCGGCGCGTTGAAAAATTGGGCTGCTTGCAGTTTTAAACCGGGCCAAGCTTTTTTGCCGGCTTGTGTCTGGCAATCCCTATACTTTGAGCGCTAACCCAACCCACTTTTCCGCCTTTAGCCTGGCGCGCTGACCTATGGAATTTCTTTTTGCCCCGAATGTCTGGAAAGCGAAGTCGGGCGCATGAAACGCATCGTTTCAGCGCTGCTGGCCCTTGCCGCTGGCGCCGCCTTACAAGCTGCTGAAGTTAGCGTCGCAGTGGCGGCTAACTTCGTGGGTCCGATGCGTGAAATTGCCCAAGCCTTTGAGCGTGACACGGGACACAAGGCTGTTGTTGCTGTGGGCTCGACTGGCAAGCTGTACGCTCAAATCAAGCAGGGCGCACCCTTTGAGGTGCTGCTGTCAGCAGACGCTCAAACGCCGGCCCGGCTGGAAGCCGAAGGCCTGGGCGTGGCCGGCTCGCGCTGGACCTACGCCACCGGACACTTGGTGCTGTGGAGTCCTCAGCCCGGGCTGGTCGACGCGCAAGGCGCGGTACTGCGCAGTGGTCAATTCAAGCGCCTGGCAATGGCCGACCCCAAACTCGCGCCCTATGGCGCTGCAGCTTTGCAAACCTTGCAGCACCTGGGTTTGCAGCAGACGCTGGAGGGCAAGCTGGTGCAAGGCGACAGCATTGCGCAGGCCTACCAGTTCGTGGCCACCGGCAACGCAGAGCTGGGTTTTTTGGCGCTGTCCCAGTTGCTGGTCGATGGCCGCCTGCGTGCCGGCTCGGTCTGGCAAGTACCGGCGCACATGCATGCACCGCTTCGCCAAGACGCTTTGCTGCTGGTCAAAGGCCGCCAGCAGCCCGCCGCCTTGGCGCTGATGGCGTATTTGCGCAGTGAGCCGGCGCGCAGCATCATCATGCGCCACGGCTACTCCTTGTAAATGCCATGCTGAACGCTGTTTCGCTCAGTCCTGAAGCCTGGAAAGCCATCGCCTTAACGGTGGAGTTGGCCGGTTTGACCACGGTACTGCTGCTCCTGCTGGCCACGCCCTTGGCCTGGTGGCTGGCGCACACGGCTTCGCGCTGGCGCGCCCCGGTCAGTGCGATGGTCACTTTGCCCTTGGTGCTGCCGCCCACAGTCCTGGGTTTTTATTTGCTGGTGCTTATGGGCCCGCAGGGGCCCGTCGGTCAGCTCACGCAGGCGCTGGGTTGGGGTACTTTGACATTTACTTTCAGCGGTCTGCTGATCGGCTCCATGATCTTTTCATTGCCGTTTGCGGTGCAACCCCTGCAGCATGCTTTTGAGTCTATAGGCCCCAGGCCGATGGAAGTGGCTGCCACTTTGGGCGCCAGACCTGTCGATGCTTTTTTCACCGTCGCCATGCCCATGGCCAGCGGCGGGTTGGCCACAGCGGGTATTTTGACGTTTGCGCACAC
>CAMBWM010000011.1 GCA_945871335.1 Polaromonas sp. YR568
ACCGACGTCATCATGGCATCAAAGCGCTGTTTTAGCTCTTGTCGGAAGGCGGTATCTCGCCGAGGCCACAACCGGGTGTAGGCCTGCGCCTCTAGGACATGGCGGATCTCATAAACGTCGCGCAGATCCGCCACGCTCAGTTCGGTCACGAACGTGCCAGCGTACGGTCGGTTAATTACCAGGCCCGACTCAATCAGCTCGCGCAGGGCTTCGCGCAGTAGCCCTCGACTCACACCCAGTTGCATGGCCAGTGGCCCCTCGACCAACTGTGTGCCCCCTGGCATTTGCCCGGCCAAAATCGCCTGGCGCAAGGTACCAGCGACTTGGTCGCGGCGGGTGCGCGAGGAAACAGGCTGGAATTTGGGGATGGCAGTCATACCGGCGAAGAGCTTGTCATTAAGTACGGGCTACGCGGCCGGGCTCTTGCAAGGCAACTATCTGGATCTGAACACGCGCTATCGGGGAACGAATTACCGCCTGCACCACAGTCCGCGGTACGGGGCTGTGCGCAAAATAGTGGTCGAACGCCTTGTTGAAGCCGGCATAGTCATCCTGAATATCGCGCAAATAGACTGTGGCGTGCAAGGTCCGCGAGAGGCTGGAGCCAGCCGCCTCCAGCACCTCCGACAAGACATCGAGCACACGTCTCGTCTGAAACTCGATATCGCCCGGCATGATCTCAAGGGTTTCGGTATCGATCGGGGTGATCCCGAAGGTGTACACGAAACCATTCGCTGCGACGGCAGGCCACTGGGTAAAGCCTTTTTTATTGACGTCCAGGCCGTTACCCACCTGCACTTTGCAAATTTCCATGGCGAGGGGATCTGTCATGTGGGCGTGATGTTGGCATCACGGATCACCTTGCCAATACGCTGGTGATCGGCGACCAGGGTGGCTTGGCATTGTTCTGGTGTCTGCGGCTTCTCGGGCACTACGAAGGCCGACGCAAGCCGCTGGCGAACATCAGGCTTGAGCAAGGCCTTGTTCACCGCTGCGTTGATGCGCAGACCGGCCGCTCGCGGCGTGGCCGACGGCACGCACAGCAGGAACCAGCTTTGAATCACGGCGGCGCCGAAGCCCTGCTCCTCGAAAGTCGGTACATCCGGCAGGTCGGGTCTGCGGGTCGGGGTCGAGATGGCGATGGCACGCAGCAGGCCAGACTTCATCAGCGGCTGCGCCAGTTGCAGGCTGACCAGGCCAAATTCCACGCGCCCCGCCGCCAGATCTTGCACTCCGGGCGGCAGGCCTTTGTAGGGCACACCTTGCATGGAAATGCCAGCCGTCGTTTTGAAAATCTCTGAGCCGAGGTGCGTGGCGCTGCCGTTGCCGGCGTGCATGTAATTGAGCGCGCCGGGCCGGGCCTTGGCAAGGTTCACGAACTCCAGCATGTTGGACACGCGAAGAGTGGTGGGTACCACTGCTACCACCACACCACTGCCAATGGATGCCACTGCCGAGAAGTCGTTGATGGGGTGATAGGGCGTGGACTGCAGGTAAGGCGTAGCCACATGGCTGATGGTGGCCAACAGCCATGTGTGGCCGTCCGGATCGGCCTTGGCGACGACCTGCGTCCCAATGGCTGCAGCAGCGCCTGGCAGCGCCTCCACCACCACCGGCTGACCCAGGTCGGCGGTCAAGTCGTCGCTCAGCGCACGCGCCACAATATCGACAATCCCCGCCGCCGGAAACGGAACGACGAACCGAATCCGCTTGGAGGGGAAATCAGCGGCAAGCGCTGAAAGCGGAGCTCCGCAAATTGCGGCAGCGGAGCCCATTCGCAGCAATTGGCGGCGTTGGATGATGAGGTCTTGCATAGGTATTGTCTCCTTGATTAATAGGGGGTTGTCGGGTCAACGCGGAACGGGGCGCAGGGCCCGGTACTGGTTGCCAAGCGACTTGGAAGGAACCAGGACCGGAGGGACATCGGACGAGAGCAGGTCTTTCACGCGCTGGCCTCCTTTGAAAATCACAGGAATCTGCGCGCCTTGGTCCTGCAGGCAGGAGAAGTCCAAGAGAGGATTGCCTTCCACGACCAGCAGGTCTGCCAGGTAGCCCGGCTGAATACGGCCGATCTGTTTGTCCATGCGCATCAACTCCGCAGCGACCGTTGTTGCGCTGCGCAAAATCTGCGCATGTGAGAGCACCTCGGCCCGCACCAAAAATTCCTCGGTCTGAAATTCCTTGGGGGCCTTGAACAAGTCGGTCCCGAAAGCCATCTTCACGCCAGCGCGGTGGGCAATCTCCAGGGACCGGGTTCCGCTGTCCAGCACTTGGCGCGCTTTCTCCAGGTGCCCTGGGGCGGCGTCGACCAGATGCCCGTGGCTGAGGATACGGCGGTAGACAACCAAGGTCGGCACAAGAAATGTGCCTCGCGCGGCCATCATGGCGGCGCATTTTTCATCTAAGAAGTTGCCGTGCTCCACGCTTCGAACACCCGCTTCAACGGCCCGCTCGATCGCCTCAGCCGTATAGGCATGGGCCATCACGTACTTGTGCGCACGCTGCGCTTCATCCACTGCGGCAATCAGTTCCTCGGTGGAGTACTGCAGGTAATCGATCGGGTCAGCAGGTGAAGAAATGCCGCCAGAGGCCATGATCTTGATCTGATCGGCACCGCGGCGAATCTCCTCGCGGATGGCCTTACGCACCTCATCGACGCCATCGGCGAGCGCGAAGTACGTAGCATGATCGCGACACGGGGCACAAAAATCAGAGGTCGCACGGGAATCGCCGTGCCCACCAGTCTGACTGATCGGTCGGCCGCTGACCTTCATGCGCGGCCCGAGGAAGAGGCCTTGCTCTACAGCGTCCCGATAGCCGGCGTCTGCTCCGCCCGTGTCACGTATCGTAGTGAACCCACGCATCAAAGTGTCATGCAGCAAGTGGCTGGACTTGGCGACTGCCAAGGCAGGAAACAGCGGAGCCCTGCTGGTCATCGCGTCAGCGCAGACGTGAATATGGCAGTCGATCAGGCCAGGCATCAGCACCCGACCACCCAGATTCATGCGGCGGGCCGAAGGGTCCGGGATGGAGCCGTGCACCACCGCTTGGATGCGATCACCCCGTATCTCTACTGAGTAACCAGTGAGGAGTTCCCCCTGGTCTAAATCCAGGAGGTCGAAATTCTCGAGAATGAAGTGGTTGTCGGCCATCATGCGTCGGGCTGCTGCAGGTAGCGGTTGTACAGGTCGCCCAAGCGCTCGGTCAGGGTGCGGCGTGTGAAGGGCCGACCGTCGAGATGCGAGACGGGCATGATGCCCGCTAGCGTACCCGTGACGAAGGCTTCATCAGCGCCGTAGACCTGAGCCAATGTGAAATCGCCCTCGACCACCTGAATGCCTGCATCGCGCGCCAACCGGATTACGGTCGCTCGGGTGATGCCGTTGAAGCAGGCGCGGCCGCTGGACGTCCACAATTGGTCGCCGCGAACCACGAAAAAATTGGTTGAGTTGCAACTCGACACAAAGCCTTGTGTGTCGAGCATCAGGGCCTCGTCGGCGCCAGCCTGAAGGGCCTGGATCAAGGCCTGAATCAGATTCAGCCGGCTGTGTGAATTGAGCCGTAGATCAAACACATCCGGGGTACTGCACCGGAAGGTGGAAGTGAACAACTTCAGGCCCAGCTGCTTGGCCCCGGCCGATACGACCTTGCGTTCCGCCACACAGACCAAAGTGGGAGCGCCCAACACCGAGCGTGGGTCTTGGTTGGGGGTGGTCTTCACGCCGCGGGTCACCATTAGCCGAGCGTGCCCACCATCGTCAATGCCATTGGCCGCGAAGGTGGAATGGATGACCTCACGCAATTTATCCCTGGACATTCCGATGTCCATCGCAATGGCACGAGCGCCTTCGTGCAGGCGGTCGAGGTGCGCATCTAGCGCTATGACACGCCCGCGCACGATGCGGACACCCTCCCAAACCCCATCGCCGCAAACGTAGCCCGCGTCGAAAACCGAAACCGTCGCCTCTGCGCGCGGAACGAATTTGCCGTTGACATACACCAGCGCTTCCACATTGCGCTCGTCTGGCTCTGTTGATTGCGCACCGGCGCCTGATGAGGTGTTGATCAATGACATGGCAATTTATTATGCAAGCCGATAGTAGGATTGTCAAACAATCGACCGTAATGCTGCATTGCGTCCTGGCGTCCACGCGGTGGGTGCTGGTACAAAGCATGATTAAACTAATTTGTTGAACTTTCCAACCCAATTAAAGTTCATGATTTCAACTCTGCACCGACATATCGCCTCGCTCCTAACCAGGACAAAACCATGAATCATCAATTCCGCCTGCCGTTTGGCGGGTACTGCAACTTGCCGTCCTCGCCTCGATTTTCGGATTTGTCGAGTGTCTCGATCATGTCGAACTGGCGTGGCATATTCGCCGGCTGCTGCGCGGCACTTAGCACGGCTGCCCTCGCGCAGGTCCCAGCAGGGCCCGGCGCGGCCCCACTTTGGGAGTTGGGCGGCGTCGTACTGGGCGTGTCGCAGAACGCCTATCCGGGTTCAGATCAGCAGGTCAACAGGGCCCTAGCGTTGCCTTACTTTATTTACCGCGGTGATGTGCTCAGAGCCGACCGCGAAACGGTAGGAATCCGTGCCCTGAAGACGGAGACTTTTGATTTGGACGTAGGTTTCGCCGGCGCCTTTGGCTCAGGAAGCCAGACCATTGACGCTCGCCAGGGCATGCGCAAGTTGGGCACCTTGGTGGAGATGGGGCCTCGGCTGAAGTGGGATTTGGGCGCCGGTCCTGCCGGTGGCCGCCTGAGTGCGGAGTTTCCAGCGCGCGCAGTGCTTGACCTCAGCGACAAGGCCGCCCACCGGGGCTGGAGCTTTGAGCCCAAGCTCACCTACTCAAGGCGGTCCGCCAGCGGCTGGCGTTACAGCGCTTCGGTCAGCGCCATCGTTGCCGACACACGTCTGGCACAAACTTTCTATGAAGTGCGCAGCTCGGAAGCCACAGCCATGCGCCCGGCTTATACGGCTGAGAGTGGCTTGGTGTCTTTGCGTTTGGGCACAGCGTTTTCGCGCAGTCTGGGAAAAGACTGGAACTTGTTCGGCTTTGCACGACTGGACACCGTTGCCGGCGCAGCCAACGAAAGCAGCCCTCTGGTGCGCCGCTCGACTGGCGGGACAGTAGGGCTGGGCGTGGTCTACACCTGGATGCGATCAGAACGAGCCGCCTTTGACTGAGGCGACGCTGCCCATGCCGCCACGCATTGCAAAAAGGTGCCTGCCACGGTACATGCTACTTGGTGCTGCAATTTTGCTGGCGGGCTGCACTTCGGTGAACCCCTACTACGACGCCACCAAAAAGCACCACCGGCCCGACGGCTTCAACAACAACTACATCGACAACTGGCGTGCGGATCAGCCCAGCTTCTCAGCCTGGCAGCTTGAGCGATGGAAGAAGACGCTGCCGCCGCAAGACCCAGCTCGGGTGCGCTGGGTGGCGCCCGACTTGGCCTACCTGAAGGCCAACCGAAGCGACGTCAGCGTCACTTGGATTGGCCACTCCACGGCGCTTTGGCAACTGGGTGGGCTGAACATCTTGACAGACCCACACTTCACCGACCGCGCCTCGCCCTTTAGCTTCGCTGGGCCCAAGCGTGAGGTGCCCTTGCCAATGCCCTTGTCAGCTTTGCCAAGGATCGACGTGGTGTTGATCAGCCACAACCACTACGACCACTTGGACGCACGCACCGTTCGCATGTTGAACGAGCAGCATGGCGGCCCGCCGCTCTTCATCGTGCCGCTGGGCCTTGACTTGTGGATGAAGGCTGAGGGCATCACCAACGTTCAACGTATGGACTGGTGGCAGACCTTCCGCGTTAAAGCGGTCACGGGCGAAGTCACGTTTCACTTTGTGCCGGTGCAGCACTGGTCCAGCCGCACGCCTTGGGACCGTAATGCCACGCTTTGGGGCGGATTCGTGGCGCAAGCCGAGGTGAACAAGCGGCAGTTCTCAATGTTCTTCTCGGGCGACACCGGGTACTCGAAAGACTTCGCCGATATTGGCGCACACTTTGGCGGCTTTGACTTTTCGCAGATCGCTGTGGGTTGTTACCTGCCACGCTGGTTCATGAAGGAACAGCATGTCAACGAGGAAGACGCGGTCCAGATCCATCTGGACGTTAAAAGCAAACTCTCGATGGGCGTGCACTGGGGCACCTTCCGCCTATGCGACGACGCCATCGATGCGCCTATCGACGAGTTGCCCATGGCCAGAAGGAAGCTCGGCGTGGCGGACGACGCTTTCGTGTTGTTTGCCTTGGGTGAGACGCGGGTACTGAGGCCTGGATTGAAGACTCCGAACTAGTTAGGCGTACATGCAATATTTAGCGGCAGAATTAAAGGATGGTTTTGCTTTGAGAGAGCAAGCTAGACGCTAATTTTGAAATGCTCAAGTCCCTGCTGAGTCCAATGCACTCCACTACGTTCTTCAACCTTGAACCAATGAGCAGAATCTGAATCAGATGGTTCCGATGCAATAGTAGTAATAGCGTGCTGACCTTTTTGGCTGGCACGCGTATTTGGTGCGCCGTAGTACATGCTGGGGGATTGGTCGTCGCTAGAGTATCTAAAGGCCCAGATATCTCGGCCATTGGTAAGTGCGCAGGAAATCCGCATGGGTTCGTCCGCGTGGTGCCGATACATGATTTTTGCAACATCTTGCAAAGTCGATTGGATTGCAGCGATGGGGTCATGAATTAAACCCTTGCTGAGAGCCACTAAAAACAGGGCTTCACTGTCTGTGGTGCCTTCTCTGTGAGGGTAGTGCACGTGGTCGATGAGGTCTTCCACATCTTTGCGACAGTCATGCCAGTTGCCAATTTTGCCGTTGTGCATGAAGGCCCAGTTTTGCCACGTAAATGGATGGCAGTTGCTTCTGTTGACCGCAGTGCCAGTGGTAGCACGGACATGGGCAAAAAATAACCGGGTCTGTATATGTGCCGCAAGTGAGCGCAGATTACTGTCGTTCCAAGCAGGCAGGATGTCTTTGAATAGACCCGGTGTGGTGCGATTGTTGTACCAAGCCACGCCGAAACCATCGCCATTGGTGACCCAGGCAGACTGGGTTGCGGCCAAGCTCTGGCTTACGATGGAATGCTCTTGATGGAAGATCAAGTCTTCAAGGTAAATCTCAGGACCAGCGTAAGCAACCCATCTGCACATGATGACCTCGGCTAAGAATCCAACATATGCCGAAGTCTATGGGAGTTTCGTGTAATTTCAATTGCCAAATGCCCTTGGATTGAGGACTCGATCAATTTGGCATCAATCGCTCCAAAAGTCCAATGTGTTGGCTAGGGACTGAGGGTCGGTTTACGCTTGTTCGCGCATCCGTGGCGGACGGCAGAGCGGTGATGGTCTACTAAGATGGCCATGACATGGAAAACGCCAGGCGGGAGATTCTCAATACAGTCTTAGATGGTTAAGTCCGGCGTAATTTTTTTAGATCACCATGTCAATGGGTCTTGGTCAAGCGTTCGCCAACTGATTCTTCATGAACAAAAATGATTCTTTTCGGAGATATCGTTTGATCGTAAATCACTGGACCTTTGTATTCAAAGGTGGCCATTTCCAAAAATTCTTCTGAGGACTGCCGTTGTTCAATATGCAGATTTGCCAAAGTGAGTCTGTCATCGCGAATTCTTTTCTTCAGCTTCAAAAACACCGCCTTCATTTGTGGTGCATCTTCTGCGTGATGTATCCACTGCCACGCTTCTCCCGCAGGTATGCGGCGACCTTTTCCTGACCGATTGACCAGCATATACGTGATTTTCATCAATCCCCCTAACTTCAAGCAGCGAGGGCATTCATGAAATTAGGCAAATCAAAAACAGAGTTGGGGGCTTTGGGTGCCAACCGTATTTCAAGGGGCTTGAAGTGGGTCGAGAGTCGCGGTGCAGTAGCTTTTTTGTCGATTTGGGACGAATGTTTGGTGATGTCAGTGATGGGGTAATTCTGCAAAAAGTGTTGCTTGATTTGATGGAACTCAAGGCATATTTGTTGACTGACTGAATGTTCCTGCGTCCGGATTCCAGCGCTCGGTTCGTCTTCCTGCTCAAAGCATTTGACAACGTCCCACACCGAAATTTCATCAACAGACTTCTGTAAAAGGTAGCCACCGCCAGGCCCGCGGTTGGCCATGACCAATTCATTTTCCTTGAGGTTTTTGAGCAAATTTTCTATGTAGGAAATGGACAACCTCAGTTGCAGCGATAACTGCTTGGAGTTGACTGCCTGATTTGGGTTGGAGCTGGCAAGCAGCGCGATCATCTTTAAGGCTTGTACAGCACGAGCATTGAGCATTAAAACTCCTGTTTACTTTTCGGAAGTTGTAATCTAGCATCTTTCCAGATTTATATATACAATCCAGAAAAATAATGCAATTTATCTATTCAATATTTACTCAATAAAAGATTTTTCATGAAAACCTCACTTTCTTACCCCCATAAAATTGGTGCTGTGTCCAGCCTGAGCGGCGTACCCGCACCCACTTTGCGCATTTGGGAGTCAAGGTATAACTGTTTTACCCCCCACAAAACAGAAGGCAAACATCGCCTTTACAACGACGACGACGTGTTGAAAGCGACGCTGCTGAAAAGGCTCACCGAAAATGGCCACAGCATCAGCAGTGTGGCAGCCCTCACGTGCACTGCGCTTAACGACTTGCTGCAACAGCAGCAGTCTGCCAACCAAAGAAAACAGCTCACTGCGCACCCGGGTGGCACGGTGTCCATGGCCGTGGTGGGCCTGACGCTTGCAAGCCGAATTGAGTCGAAGAAATTCACTTTAGGCTTTCATCACCACTCTATCCAGGTGACCGACATCTACAACACCCTCAGCCAAGCGCTGGAGAGCACCGGGCAGCACAAGCCACAAATTTTGCTCATTCAATGCAACTCATTACACGCAGGCATTCAAGTCGATATTCATCGTCTGGCAGAGATGCACGGCGCCGTACAGGTGATTGTGTTGTACAGCTTTGGGCAAGAGCCCATCATTGCGGCCATGAAACGCTGCGGAATGATTGTGCGCAGAGACCCCATCAGCGATACTGATTTGGCAGACTTGGTTAACTCAGTCCTCCTGATTGATCCCGCACAAAGTGCAGCGGGATTAAATCCTGGAACATTGATACCGCAGCGCAAATTTAACGACCTGACCCTCATGCGCGTGTCTGGCATTTCCACCAATGTGCTGTGTGAATGCCCCCGACATGTGGCTGAAATCATCGCCCAATTGGCCAACTTCGAACAATACAGCCATGATTGCTTGAATAAATCCAGTGAAGATGCACACATACACGCTTACCTGAGCTCTGTATCTGGCTCCGCCCGCGCATTGTTTGAATCTGCCTTGGAGATGGTAGCCAAGCATGAAGGAATTGATTTGGAGAGCCTTTCCAAATGATGGGGCTCTGGCATGCCCCAAAACTTGTTGACACTTTTCATCGCGCAGTTTGACGCTACAGTTCGACCTCATGGAGGCTGATTTAGCGTGAAACTTTTATTTAATCAAGCGTGACTTATGGCACCAACCATTCCATCTCGCCAGCAGGCGTGAGCCTAGCCCGGCGATGCCCGTCTTTGCTCAAGGCTAACCAGTCCATTGTGGTCACTTTAAAGTTCAAAACTGCTAAGTGATGCCCCCGCAGAGCTTCGACGGTGTTTCCCCCTGTGGCTTTGATGGAAGATTGGATATGTCCGGGTGGAAATGCGCTCAGATAGTCGGCACAAGCGTGTGATTGCCTCACGCGTTCCCAGGCAGCATTGACTTGTTCACCTTCAAATTCAACCGTGGCCAGCGCAGACACTCGCAACTGCCAATTTAGGCGCTTGCTCCAAAAAGTCAATTGAGCTAACGGTTGCACCGCAAGTTCTGAACATTTGGGAGAACGTGCATCGGTATAGACGCGCAATGCCCACAAGGGTGCATCTGCATGCCTGATCACTACTGTCCGCGCTTGAGGACCACTTTGGCCAATGCCCTGTGTCGCTAGAACGGGTGTACGCCATTCGTGGTGCCGGTCATGCGGCGCACGCGTCAGCTCTTGCCACAAACGCACACCCAATTGATCGAGAGGTAGTTCTAAATTGTCTTGTGGCATAAAAATATAGGATGACTTTAGAGGCGCTAGAGCAAGGAGCTCTGTGAAAAATTAAAACTGACCTTTGCTCCGGCTGCGCCTTGTTGGGGGGTTAAATTCGCTTGGTTTGTTTTGAACCCAGTGGATGAATCTTGCTATCTCAGGATGAGCTCGCAGCGCCTGTGGCGTGGGGTAATGCCGCGCCAACTCGGTTTCTGTGAACAAGGCATGAACTTGCTTGTGGCACGCTCGGTGCAAGAGCACAGTGGTTGCACCACCCCGTGATTTAGGGATCAAGTGGTGTGCGTCTCGCAAAGCTGGTGGAATGGGTCGATCACAGAGTTCGCAAACCGCCAGCTCTACAACCTTCAATGGCTGAGAGCGCGCCGCAGACTGCAGCCGTTTGATACGACCTTGTGCCATTGCCTTTGCTTCAATATCTATGGGATGTCAATGAACTGTTTGAGCCAAGACCAAGGCTTCCTGATACCCGAATCGGTGGCACGGTTGATCGCAGGTACTAACAATTATCGAGCGGCAGCGTCAAACGGCGATGTGAAAATTGTCTAGCGAATTAGGGGAATAGCAACGTTCATCGGGATCAACCTATTGTTTTGACATTACTTTTTGATGCTGGCCTTGATGGCCGATCACGCAAAGACCGCTCAGTCTGCATGGAGACTAATTAGTAACTCACAATAGGATGCCACATTTTTGGCGCTTCAGGTAATCCTGATTTATATGGACCTTCTCATGAAAAAGACATTGATCGCTGCAGTTTTAACACTCGGCGCGGCATTCAGCGTACAAGCCAAAGACATCGTTGATACGGCCGTGGCGGCCGGTAATTTCAAAACGCTAGCAACGGCACTCACCGCTGCTGGCTTAGTTGACACCCTCAAAGGAAAAGGCCCATTCACGGTTTTTGCACCTACAGACGCCGCTTTTGCAAAGATTCCTAAAGCCGACTTGGATGCCTTGCTCAAAGACAAGGCCAAGCTCACAGCCGTGCTCACCTACCATGTGGTCGCCGGCAAAGTGATGGCGGCAGACGTCAAAGCAGGCAAAGTTAAAACCGTGCAAGGCTCTGAACTCACCGTCTCCACTTCTGGCGGTGTCATGGTCGACAAAGCAAAAGTCACCGCCACGGACATCGTGGCCGACAACGGCGTGATCCATGTCATTGACAGCGTGATCATGCCCAAGTAAAAAGACTGACGATGCGTTTGCTGTTTTGTTTTTTGGGGGGCTTAATGGCCATGAGTGCTTCATTGGCTATCGAAGAACCTAAATATAAAATTCTAGGCCAGGAAGCTGGGTTTGAATTGCGCCAGTACGCTCCATTCATCGTTGCAGAAACTTGGGTGGATGGCGATATGGACGCCGCTTCAAGCAAGGGTTTCCGAATCATTGCGGACTATATATTTGGCAACAACAAAGCTCCCCAGAGCACGCAAAGCAGCAAGATTGCAATGACAGCACCAGTGACACTGGTGCCTGATGTTCAGCCTCTAAAGCTCGACATGACGGCACCAGTCTCGGTGCAACCTGCCGTTGATGCTTCAACTTGGGCGCAGACTAATCGCTGGCGCGTGCAGTTTGTGATGCCTGATAAGTACACCTTGGAATCCCTTCCACTGCCGAACAACGGTGCGGTAAAACTGCGTGAGGTGCCCGCTAAAACCGTGGCTGTTGCAAAGTATTCAGGGTTTAACACTGACAGCCGCATTCGCAAAGAAACCCAGGCACTGACCGACTGGGTGCAAGCACGCAAACTGGTGCCTTCTGGCCCCCCGCAACTGGCGCGCTATGACCCACCATGGGCCTTGCCCATGTTGAGACGCAATGAGATACAGCTTGAAATTAAAGATTGAGTCGATGTTGGGGTGACGATTTAGAAGTAACAGTAAAAACTCAATACACTTTCGTGCAAGCACAGACGTGGTGACGCCGACCTCGTACAAGTAATTTAAAAAGGAGTATTGATGATCTATCCAAATACACAACTTTTCATCAACGGCCAATGGTGTGATGCCGCTGCAGGCGAATCGCTTGTTGTTTTCAACCCCGCTACTGGCAAAGAAATTGGCCGTGTTGCGCATGCCCGCATCCCTGATTTAGACCGTGCTTTGCAAGCTGCACAGAAGGGCTTTGAAACATGGCGTGACATCCTGCCCCTTGAGCGCAACAAAATCATGCGTAAGGCAGCGAGTTTGATGCGAGAGCGAGCTTCCGACATTGCAGCCATGCTGACCCAAGAACAAGGTAAGCCGCTGATGGAAGCCAAGGGTGAAGCCATGGCAGCCGCCGACATCATTGAATGGTTTGCCGATGAAGGCCTGCGTGTATATGGTCGCATTGTCCCATCTCGCTTTAACTTGTCAGCGCGTCAAATGGTGATCAAAGATCCGGTTGGGCCAGTTGCTGCCTTCACGCCATGGAACTTTCCAATCAACCAAGTGGTTCGCAAAATGGCAGCCGCCTTGGCCTCAGGTTGTTCGATGATTGTCAAAGCGCCCGAAGAAACGCCCGCTGCTCCCGCAGCGCTTATTCGCGCTTTTGCAGACGCAGGTTTGCCAGAGGGTGTTCTAGGCTTGGTTTATGGCACGCCAGCTGAAATTTCTAACTACCTCATTCCTCATCCCATTATTCGAAAGATTACCTTCACTGGTTCCACGCCTGTTGGCAAGCAACTGGCTGGACTGGCGGGTCAGCACATGAAACGTGTCACGATGGAATTGGGTGGCCATGCCCCAGTGATCATTGCTGAAGACGCAGACATCGCACTTGCGGTGAAATCGTCTGGAGCAGCTAAGTTTCGCAACGCTGGACAAGTTTGCATCGCGCCCACTCGCTTTCTGGTGCATGAAAGCATCAAGAGGGAATTTGCTGCCGAATTGGTCAAGTACACACAAGGCCTTAAGGTGGGTAACGGTGCCACAGAAGGTACAACCATGGGCCCCTTGGCTAATCCGCGCCGCTTGACGGCCATGGCCGAATTCACTGCTGATGCGATCAAGCACGGAGCCCAACTCGAATTTGGAGGAGAGCGGATCGGAAGCGAAGGCAACTTCTGGCAACCCACCATCTTGACCGATGTTCCACTGCATGCCAAGGTTTTCAACGATGAGCCTTTTGGTCCAATGGCAGCAATTCGCAGCTTCAACACTCTGGATGAGGCCATCACAGAAGCCAATCGTTTGGCCTTCGGCCTTGCAGGCTACGCCTTCACGAAGTCGTTGAAACATGCTGATTTATTGGCGCGCCGAGTAGAAGTGGGCATGCTTTGGATGAACATGCCAGCCATGCCATCTGCTGAAATGCCTTTTGGTGGCATCAAAGATTCAGGTTACGGTTCAGAAGGTGGACCAGAAGCCATGGATGCCTATTTGAATGCCCGCTCTGTGACCATCATGAATGTCTGATGAATCAGCAGACCCTTTAGTTTTATTCTTATCCAAAGGAGATGGATTGATGCGCCACGTTCTTGAATCCTACTAAGGGTCAAGCTGTTAAGCATGTAACCGAAACTTTGGTACAGCTGTGAGGTCGCTGGTCACACTGACCCGATTGACGTCCTTTTAAGCCCGAACGCAATAAGCAGCATCACGAACATGGTCATCCCCAAGGCAAGATAAGCGCGACCAAAACCCGTCAGCTCGCCGCCATCAAAGTCAGCAATGGCGCTGATGCAGGTCACAGCCAACAGTGTCCCTACGGCATTGAAAATATTGATCAGCCCCTGGGCTGTGCCGCGCAGGGCAGGGGGCGCTTCGTCAATTGCAATCGAGCGCAGTGCGCCGCTGACGACCACACCCAGGCCAATACCTACCAGTACTGACGCCACCACGAACGCGGTAAAGCCAGTCTGAGGCACTGCGCTTTGCAGGTATCCCAGCGTCAAAAGCCCGAAACCAAAGATCACCATGTTACGGGCACCCAGTCGGTTAAGCAGCCGCCCTGCCGCCATCGAGCCCACCATAGAGCACAACACCAGCGGCAGCAATGCCAGACCCGCGTACTCAACGCTGACCCCGTAAGCCAGCGTGGCGATGGTGGTCAAAAACACAATGCCACCCATTGAGAGCCCTACGCCCAGCGTCAGCAAGTAGGTATATGCCAGTTGCCGGTTTTCAAACAGCGCAATGGGAATCAGCGCTTGGGCTTGTCGTTTCTCAATGACCACCAGAGCGGCCAGCAGTACGCCACTGGCAGCCAGAAACCAAGGCCACAGCAGTATCCCGGTGGCCGAGTCCGGCAGGCGGGAAATGCCCATTACCAGACACAGCAGAAACAATAAAGTCAAGGTAATACCTGCTATGTCAATGGGCCCTGGTGCCGCGTCGCTGCGCTGGCGTGGCAAGCTGCGTGCCCCTAACCACAGCACGACCAGAGCGACGGGTATGTTCACCAGGAACAACCAGCGCCAGCCCAGCGTGGACGTGAGCGCGGTAGCCAGTGGCGGCCCAAGCACAAAGGCCATACCGTGGGTGGCACCAATCAGCCCCAAAATACGGCCCCGCCGCTCGGCTGTGAATACATCACCAATCACGGCACTGGCCACCGGCGCAATGCCCCCTGCGCCAATACCCTGGATGGCACGGCTGACCAAGAGCAAATCAAAACTAGGTGCCGCGGCGATGCACAGTGAGCCGATGGCGAAAAGCGCCACGCTGGCCAGATACACCGGACGGCGGCCATGGCGGTCGCTGAAGTAAGCCATCAACGCCGTGCTGCACATCGAACTCAGAGAAAAAACGGTAGATAGCAATCCGGCAGTACGGTTGTCGATGTCAAAGGTTGCACGCAATGCAGGCAGGACCGGCCCCACAATGGCTGAATCGAGTGCCGCCATGAAGACACCGACAAACAGCACCTGCACCAGGCTGCGTTGTACTGCATTAGCAGGTGGCAAAGTAGTAAGAGGTTGGGTCTGCTGGCTCATCAACGTGACTGAATTAGGCTTATCTCTTTTCACTGTTTACGCACTGAAATTTCGGGTCTATCCAGGCTGACGTGTATTGTGCCCTCCATATGCTATTACATCCTTCGCCATCGGGCGAAACCAAGGCATGACCATGATCAAAGTGCATTCAAAGGAATTTTGGCGTAAGCAATACCGTTTTCTTCCTTCGGTGGCAACTCACCAGCGCGGATATTGATTTGCACCGCGGGCAGTATGAGAACCGGCATTTCCAGGGTGGCGTCACGCTGGGTGCGCATGGCGACAAACTCGGCCTCACTGATGCCATCATGTACATGAATGTTCTTGGCTTTTTGCTCAGCGACAGTTGTCTCAAAGTTGACAGGACGACCATTGGGTGGATAGTCGTGACACATGAACAAGCGTGTAGCGGGCGGTAAGCTCAAAATTTTGCGTGTTGATGCATACAAAGTTTTGGCGTCACCGCCGGGAAAGTCGCAGCGGGCTGTGCCGACATCTGGCATGAACATGGTGTCGCCTACAAAAACAGCGTTGCCGAACTGGTAGGCCAAGCAGGCGGGGGTATGTCCTGGCACATACAAGGTGTGACCTGTCAGGCCACCAATAGTGATGGTTTCACCATCGGCAAAAAGACGGTCAAACTGTGAGCCATCTTGCTTGAAGCTTGACTCCATGTTGAAAATTCCCTTGAACACCTTTTGTACCCCACTGATATGGTCTCCGATAGCGGTTTTGCCACCTAAGTGCTGTTTCAAATAAGGTGCTGCGGTCAGGTGGTCGGCATGGGCATGGGTTTCCAGAATCCATTCCACCTTGAGGCCGTTAGTTTTGACAAAGTCGATGACCAAGTCGGCTGACTTGTGGCTGGTGCGACCAGACTTGGGGTCGTAGTCCAGCACAGAGTCAATGATCGCGCAGGCCGTCCCTGGTTTTTCATAGACCACGTAAGTGACTGTCCATGTGGCCGGGTCAAAAATTCCGTGGACTTGGGGATTGACAGCGGCTGAGGTCATAGAGAATTCCTTTTAATTGGGTTTTGATATTATATTGACAAACAAACTATTAGTAAATATACTGAGTGCATCTTCATCAAAACGGCCAAACAGCCAGGAAAGTCGCCCATGGACACCACAACCTTGGACCTTGCAAAAATGAAATCATCCGCCGCTCAAGCCTGTCGGTTGATGAAAGTTCTCTCCCTCCCCGATCGCCTGATGCTGTTGTGCCAGCTATCACAAGGCGAGAAGCGTGTGGGTGAGTTGGAGGAAATTTTGGGTATCGTGCAGCCCACCTTGTCCCAGCAACTGACCGTATTGCGAGAGGAGGAGTTGGTCTCCACGCGCCGCGATGGCAAAAACATCTATTACCAAATCGCCAGCCCACAAGCCTTGGCGGTCATGAAGGTTTTATTCGACCAATTTTGTGGCCCACAAACAGGAGCATCAGCATGAATTTAGATTGGGCACATTTCACGCCTTGGGCGTCTTTAGCAGGCGGCATTATTTTGGGGCTTGCCTCGGCCATCTTCATTTTGGTCAATGGCCGAATTCTGGGCATCAGCGGTATTTTGGGTGGCCTCATGCCACCTAAGGGAGGGGACACTTTTTGGCGCGTAGCTTTCATATTGGGTTTGTTCACTGCACCCACGGTGTTTCATGCCGTGGTCCCCGCCGAATACATCACGGCCCCACGTATCGACGCAGCTGAACTGACCGTGGTGGCTGCCGGCTTGCTCGTTGGTATTGGCACCCGCTATGCATCGGGTTGTACCAGCGGCCACGGGGTTTGCGGCCTGTCACGACTGTCACCACGCTCGCTGGTGGCTACAGCTTCATTCATGTTTGCAGGGTTTGTGATGGTTTACGTCATGCGCCACCTGACCATCATTTAAGTCAACATCATGCTTTATAAAAACCTCTATCGGCTCACCGAATTCCTTGTCGGCCTGTTGTTTGGCTTAGGGCTGATGCTCTCGGGCATGACAGATCCCGGCAAAGTCATTGGCTTTCTCGACTTGTTTGGCGCATGGGATCCATCACTGGCACTCGTTATGGGCGGTGCCATCTTGGTGGGTTTCTTTGCATTCACCATCGCCAAAAAACGTACCACCACTTTCCTTGGCGGTGTTTTGCGCTTTCCTACCAACATGGACATTGACAAAAAACTGCTTGTTGGCAGTTTGTTGTTTGGTGCAGGCTGGGGGCTGGCTGGTTTTTGTCCAGGTCCCGCTTTGGTCTCTATGGCTGATGGCCAGCCCAAAGCTCTAGTGTTCGTGTTGGCTATGCTGGTCGGCATGCTGGGCTTTGAGCTGATGGATCGATTGGTCCATGCACCGCGCAAAGCAAAATCTGAGTCGCTCTGAACATCAATAGTGGAGATGCCATAGACGTCAAATCAATAACATCCAAGCTATCAGTTCGCTGGGGTACTGGCACGTTCGAAGTCGCCAATGAAGAACAGCTTATAAAAATTATGAATCCATGCTGCTGATTGGACTACTTGTTTTGAGCAGCGCATCTAAGAGTGACATTGCATCCTTCGATGTCGCTGAGTAGGGGTCAAATTCAGGATGCGACATCTGGACCATGGGGTCATCTTTAGACAAATGAACAAGCGCCATAGACCATTGGCCGAATAGTCTGTGCGTAATTTCTTCCATCGAGAGCAATTCAACATTGTGGTGATATCGATTAGCCATGATTCGAGAGTAAAGAACGTTTACTTGATGTCTTTCCCCTTCCAATACTTGCAGCCATAAGCCTGAGCCTTGGCATAAAACACCAGTGATGTTTTCTCTTTTGTTATAGATATTAGACTTCTCTAATATTGAAGTGGTGACGGTGGTCGTAACGGGGCCTACTGGCTGGCTGACATACAAAAGGCGTACAAGCATGTTTAGCTCCTTTTTAGAAATTTACAAAGCAATCCACAAACGATTGCTTTACTGATTGGGCGATCAATGCTGTTGTACATCAACACTATTGGCGCATTTGGCACAAATGCAGGCTTTGCCTCTTGCTTCACTGGGTAACAGAGCCAGAACTTCAGGCCTGAACTCTGCGTCCATGCACCAGCAGCGTTCAGGATGCGTACCAGCTTCCCTGGCCATCTCCATGGCGCAAGCATTTGGGGACTGGCAGATTGGGCAATAGGTGGGATCAATGTTGTCCATCTGTCATAGCGTATCAGCTAAAACAGGTATGTTCAATCCGAGGCTACGCAGCTTTTTCAGGGCTTTTGTACGGCGAGAAAATAGGCCTAATTACAATTTCACCAAGCCGCTCAGCGAACCTCGCCACTTTATCAATCAGTAATCATCTTTAAGGCGCAACATGCCGGTATTTGCCTCAACAATTTTTCTATCCGCATTTTTGTTGTTTCTGGTTCAACCCATCATTGCAAAGCAAATCCTGCCCTGGTTCGGCGGAACGCCAGCGGTGTGGAATACATGCATGCTTTTCTTCCAGATGCTGCTTCTGGCTGGTTATGCGTATTCGGACTGGACCATACGCAAGCTCTCACCGCGCAGCCAGGCCATTCTTCATTGCGTGTTGCTTACCACCAGCCTGGCCGTGTTACCTATCGTCGCGGATCTCGGGTGGAAGCCTGACGGTGACGAAGATCCGGTCTGGCGCATCCTCGCGCTTTTGGCTGCGACTATAGGCCTGCCATATTTTTTGCTTTCATCGACCGGTCCGTTGATCCAGGCCGGCTTTGCTCGCCGCTATGGCGGCGAGCGAGTCTACCGACTGTTCGCGCTGTCCAACTTTGGTTCCCTTCTGGCTTTACTGAGCTTTCCTTTCGCGATAGAAATGCTGGTCAGCACCCACGGCCAAGCTATCGCCTGGAGCGTTGGTTATGGCGTATTCGTTTTATTCTGTGGCGCAAGCCTCGTACTGGCCGCTGGGCCGGCCATCAGCAGTGTCGCCAACGGCGTGTCGTTGGACCAAGGCAGGCCGCCCAGTTTGTCTGAACAAGGCCTTTGGCTGACTTTGGCGGCATTGGGCACCGTGATGTTGCTCGCTGTGACCAATCACATTACGCAGAACATCGCCTCAATTCCGCTTCTGTGGCTAGCGCCGCTCACACTGTACCTTTTAACTTTTATTCTTTGCTTCGAGGGACGGGGCTGGTATCGGCGATGGTTGATTGTCATACCCTTTCTGGCGCTGTTGCCCGCTATGGCCTGGGGCCTGCAAGCCCAAAGCGGCGTACTCGAGATCAAGAAAGCGGTGCCGCTGTATTGCATCGGCCTGTTTGTTTCTTGCATGTTCTTTCATGGTGAACTGGCACTGGCGAAACCCGCGCCGCGTTATCTGACGCGCTTTTATCTGATGGTGTCCCTGGGCGGCGCGGTGGGTGGATTGCTAGTGGGGGTGGTCGCACCAAGAATATTTTCGGCGTACTACGAATTGCCTGTTGCCTTGGTGATGGGCGGATTGATTGCAGCCTATTTGCTATTCCGAAACGCAGCGGTGGTTGGCGTGCCCGGAAGAATTCTTGAACGGATTGTGGCGCGTTTCTCGGCATCGAATTCGACAGGATCAATTTCTGCAGCCTTGCTCGCACGATCGACGATGCTCGTTTTGTCATTGGGCGCGACCGCCGGCACCGGATGGTATTTCTATCAATATCAACACGAATACCTCGCCGACACCACGATAGTAATGCAGCGCAATTTCTTTGGTATGTTGCGGGTTCAAGAAAGCGGCGAAGGTAATGATCGCAAACGTAGTCTGGTGCATGGCGTGATCATGCATGGCATGCAGTCGTTTGATCCGCAGTACCAAAAAAAGGCCACTACCTATTACACCGAGGATTCCGGCGTTGGCCGCGTTTTTACTGCGCTTGCAGATTCATCTCTGCGCACTGGCGTAATCGGTTTGGGCGTCGGTACACTCGCCGTTTACGGTCGCAAGGGCGACGTGATGCGCTTTTACGATATCAATCCGCAGGTTATTGAGTTGGCGCGCAAGGAGTTCACCTTCTTGTCTGATTCGGCCGCGAAAATAGAAACTGTGCTGGGCGATGCCAGACTGGCAATGGAGCGTGAATCAGTGCAACAGTACGACATACTGGTGGTTGACGCGTTCTCAAGCGACGCGATTCCGGTGCACTTGATTACTCTGGAGGCCATGGATACCTATTTAAAGCACATGAAACCCGACGGCGTTATTGCGTTCCATGTGACCAACCGCTATCTGGAATTA
>CAMBWM010000012.1 GCA_945871335.1 Polaromonas sp. YR568
TCAGCGAAAGATTGGTTTTCTACAAAGGCCATCTGCGCTGCGTCATAAACAACATCGTGCGCATGTTGACGGCCGATGATTTTCCCCAGGTCTAGCATCACCGCCTCGGCCATGATGAGTCCACCGCCTTGGTCCAAATTGGCGCGCATACGCTGAGGATTGAGTTTGAGACCTTGCATCACCACCACCAAGCGCGACAACATGTCTCCTGTGGCAATGCAGGCGCGGGACTCGGCCGCATCAAGCATCACCGTGGTGGTGCGGTCCCCCTCATGTTCGGTTTGCATGGCTTCCAAGGCCAGAGGTACGGTTGAACGAATTTCAGCGGCAAAGCCAACGATGTCTTGACATAATTTTGGATTTCGCTTTTGCGGCATGGTGGAGCTGCCGACGGTACCGGGAGGCACGGGCTCTTCAACTTCGCCAAACTCGGTCTTCATCAGTAAATAAATCTCACGGGCCATGCGGCTGCAAGTGGCGGCCAACATGCCCAACAAGCAAATGTTTTCAGTCAAAGCGTCGCCAATGGCACGCGAAGGAACCGTCATAGAGGTCATTTGCAGATGACGGGCCAACCCGTCTTGCACGGCAGGGCCTTGTTCTCCCAACGAGGCGTAGGTACCGGCCGCACCGCCATTGACCGCGCAAAATATGCGTGGTGCCGCCTGCTCAAAGCGCTCAAGATGCCGAATGATTTCATCGATCCAACCTGCGACCTTGAAGCCAAACGTAATGGGCACGGCATGTTGCCCGTGAGTACGCCCAGGCATCAGCATGTCGGCACTTTGATCCGCCAGGCCAGCCAAAGCACGCAGCAAATCCAATAAATGCGCTCGGTAAATTGCATGCGCCTTGCGCAGAATCAGCAAATCCCCCGTGGTGGTGATATTTTGAGTTGTGGCGCCCCAGTGCACCCAGCCGCCATGGGTTTCACCGACGATGCGTCCCAGCTCCCATACCAATGGAACCAAGGTATGAGCGGTGCGCTCGAAACCTTCACGAACGCGCTCGCGATCAAATAACTGCAAATTCGCCGCTTTGGCAATCGCCACTGCAGCCTCTTTGGGAATGATGTCCAATTCAGCCTGAGCTTTGGCTAACGCCGCCTCCACATCCAGCCATGATTGCCACCTACTGTCCTGGGTGTACAGCGCCCGAATTCCCGGGTCCTTGACCCTGCCAGCGGTAGAAAGTGTGTCACTCATGATCAGTTGATGCGGTATTTTTGAATCATTTTTTGATCGAGCACCAAATCAAAACCGGGTCCTTGTGGGGTTTGAATCCAGCCATCTTTGATGGGAGCGCGGTTAAGGATGAAGCGATCCCACAAAGGATCTCGCTCGGGATTTGCAAAGCATTCCACATAACTTCCATTGGGAACGCCCGTCAGCATGTGAGTGGCGATCTGGGGTTCTTCATGATGGGCCATGCGCACATGGTGCAAGGCGCACATGCCGGCAGCTCGGCGCCACTCTGTAATACCGCCCGATTCAGAGGCGTCGAAGTTCACAAAATCGACTGCGCCGGCATCGAGTAGGCGCTTGACTGCATAGCCGGTGTATTCGCTTTGACCGGCATTGATTGGAATTCGTGTAGCTTGACGAACCCGGGCCATCATTGACACATCGTCCACCCACCAGCAGGGCTCCTCAAACCATTCAATATTGAGGTGCTCGATCAGATGTGAAAAACGGATGGCATCAGAGATATTCCATCCACGATTGGCATCAACCACCAGCACAAAGTCGTCACCGCCGCCAGCCCGGGCGGCTTCCACCCGTTTGGCATCCTCCTGAGGAGACAGGCCACCGACTTTCACTTTGCAGCCGGCCATGCCCACTTTGCGCAACTGCTCCATCTCTCGTGACAGATCGGCCAATGTTTTGTCTTTTTCGTAATAGCCAGCGATGGTGATGATTTGTAAACTGTCGCGGTAGCCGCCTAACAATTTATTGACGCTCATGTTGCACGACTTACCGAAAATATCCCACAAGGCTGTGTCACAACAGGCAATCGCTTCCATCACCAATTTGCGATCACGAGTGCGTTTGTTAATGGTGCTCATGCGCTCCCACAAAGCTTCCAGGCGTGAAGCATCCTGCCCGATCAAAAGAGGTGCTAACTCCTCATGGATGATGCGCACTATCTCCAACCCATCTTGCCGGTTATCACCGTTGTAGACCTCGCTAATGAGGCCGCTTTCGGTTTGAATACGTGTCACGATGGTTGATCGTTTGAGTACGTGGTAAGTACTGCCTCCAAAATTCTTTGTCAAAGGAATTTCGATGGCTATGGCTTCTACACTTTTAATGCGCATGACTGCTCCTGAAAAAAAATCAACACACTCGGCCCTGTCAGCATTCAGCAAAGGGACTCATTCGCCTTTGGTACCGCCAGACGTCAATCCAACCACAAGTTGTTTTTGTACTAGAAGGTAAAAAAGCATGACAGGAATCGTCACCAGTACAGCTGCTGAAAGCAGCATGCCCCAGGAAAAAATAGCGTCCTGACCAATCCATGTGGCCAGGCCCATGGTCAATACTTTATTTTTTTCCGACGAAGTAAATACCAAAGCGAATAAAAATTCGTTCCACGCATGATTGAATGCGAACACGCCTGTAGAAACCAACCCGGGAAGCGCCAGAGGTACCACCACACGCCAAAAAGCTTGTAGTCGGGTACATCCTTCCACCATGGCGCTCTCTTCTAGCGTGATGGGAATGGCGTTGAAATAGGCCCGCATATACCAAAGAGTCAAAGGCAATGTGAAGGCCATATTGCTAATGATCAGTGATAGCAAAGTGTCGGCCAACCCAAGCTTTAATACATACATGTACAAGGGAATGACTATCAGGACCTCCGGGAGCATGTACCCCAACAAGGTTAGTTGCGAAAAAATACGCACCACGCGAAAATGAAAGCGGCTCAAGGCATAGGCTCCCAGACCGCCGATCACCAGCGACAAACTAGTCGCTCCCACCGCCACAATCAAACTATTGACGAAATAGCTAGCAAAACTGGTTTGGGAAAACAGCATGCGATAGTTTTCCAGAGACCAGACATTCGGGAAAAAAGTGGGCACTGTCGAATAAAACTCTGAAGGCGGCTTGAAGGACGATGCCACCATCCAAAATAAAGGGAAGCCCACCACAGTACAAATCACCAAGACCAAGAGTGCATGCGTCAATGTGCGGGAAAACTCATTGAGGCGAGTAACGGCGACCAAATAATGATCGGACGTGGAATGTGACCTGCTCATTGCCTTGCCTCCACCCGTTTGGACAAGTAGAAATAAATGAGCAATAAAATTGTCAATAAAAATGCAGTGATCAATGCTAGAGCTGAGGCTCTACCGATTTCAAAATCTGCAAAAGCTTTTTGATAAACAAGCACCGGCAATGTGGTGGTTGAGCCAACTGGCCCTCCACCCGTCAGGAGGTAGATGATGTCGAATTTGTGAAAAGTCCAAATGGATCTCAGCAAGGTTGTCAGAAGGAAAATTGGCATCAAATGTGGCAAGGTTATGCGCCAGAACTGTTGCCACTCACTCGCTCCGTCGATCTTGGCCGCTTCATACTGATCCTGGGGTATGGCTTGTAGCACCCCAAGAATCGCTAACACCACAAAAGGGAAAAATTTCCACACACCCACAATGATCACCGTCATCATGGCAACTTTGGGGCTACTGAGCCAATTGACGGGCTCATTAATCCAACCTGCTTTAAGCAAAAAATAATTCACCACGCCCAAGACATCATGGAACATGTAGCGCCAGACCAGAACCGCCACAACGGTGGGAATGAGATAAGGTGCAAACACAATCGCCCGCGCAATGCCCCGTCCTATAAAGTTTTTATTGAGCAGCAGGGCAATAGACACCCCGACCACCATCTCAATGCCCACACTGCCAAAAACCCACACCAGGGTATTGCTCAAAGCATTCCAAAAAGGGGCGTAAGCCAAAGCCCATTGAAAGTTTTCGAGACCGACAAATGGGTGACTGGCTTCACCCATTTGCACATCCTGCAGGCTGTACAACGCCACTGAGAAAGTGGGCAAAGCCACCAGCACCAGCAAAATCACAAAACTGGGCAACAGGGCCAACGCGGCGATAGCGCGGTTTTCGGTTTCACTGGTCAAATTGCGCATGTCATCCCCGCAATGCACCAGCCGGACGATCGATGCTCACCCCATCTTCACCGGCGCTGAAAAAACGCAAGTCACTGCTGCGGACCGCAAATTCACACAGGTCCCCGGGATGGACATCTAAACGCAACGTGCTTGGAATCCTGGCGATCATCTTGGTGGTCTTCAATGGGGCTTGCGTCAGTGCATAGAGCAAAGTTTCATTGCCCAGGTATTCGGCGCGTTGCAATTGAAAAGAGACCTTGAAAAGGTCCGTCTCGTTTTCAAAATAGGCCGTTGGCAAACAGGACTCCGGTCGAAATCCGAGTATGTGGTCGCCCATTTCGATCAAATTCATGGGTGGGCTGCCCACAAAGGTGGCGACAAAGGTATCGGCAGGGTGTTGATAAATTTCGCTTGGCGTTCCGATTTGCCGCACCCGGCCTTTGTCCATCACCACAATGCGGTCACCCAAACCCATGGCTTCAGTTTGATCATGGGTGACGTGAATCCAAGTGGCTTTCACCTGGTGTTGAAAGCTGCGCAACTCTTCTCGCGCGGCATGCCTCATCTTGGCATCCAGATTGGACAATGGTTCATCCAACAAAAAAACCGCCGGGTCCCGAACCAGAGAGCGCGCCAGGGCCGTCCGTTGTCGCTCCCCTCCCGATGTCTGCCTCGGCTTGCGTTGCAGCAAGCGTTCGATGTCCAACAGGCGCGCGGCCCACAACACCTTCTCGTCCAGGGCTTTGTCGGGCATGCCCCGCACCCTCAAGGGGAAGGCAATATTTTCATATATCGACAAATGGGGGTAGAGGGCATAGCTCTGGAACACCAGGGCCACATTGCGGTCTTTGGGCCGCAATGCGGTTTTGTCTTGCCCCCCTATCAAAACCTGGCCGTGTGTCGGTGTTTCCAACCCGGCAATCAATCGCATCAGGGTGGATTTGCCACACCCTGACGGGCCTAACAGCACCACTAACTCTCCATTTTGAACATGAAGGTTAATGTCTCTGACTGCAAATTGTTGATCAAATTGTTTAGAAATTTCTCGGAGTTCGAGGTCGGCCATGGTGCGCAGTCAATACTTATTTGGTGTTGCGTTTGAGGTCATCCACAACTTTTTGCATCTCCTGAGCTCCCCAGGCAGCAGCAGCAGCCGGAGCTTCCCCATTGATCAACACGCGCTGTACTACTTGTGCGGGCAGATGCCGTGCAACGATGGCCCCGATGAAGGGATTGTCCAGACCAGCTTTGACCAATTTGCCGTTGACCCAGGTAGCGCCCGCCTCATCCTCAAAACTCATGGCATTGGAAATGTCAAAGGCCACCTTGCCAATCACACCAGGATTGGTGCCGCCGCCTAGCTTGTCTTTGGCAGAGTTGATCACCATTGTTTGAACGCTCTTGAGGGGAGGAATCATGTGCGGGAACACAGTAAGGGAAAAGTCGCGCAAGCGCTCACCTGAAACAATGAACTGCAGAAATTTTTGCGCCTCTTCGGTGTTTTTGGCACCCACGGCCGGACTGGCAATGGCAAAACTGTTGGGGCTGATGAATTTCACTGCTTGGCCAGAAGGACCAGCAGGCATTAAAGCGGCTTTTGTTTGGGACGCCAAAGCAGGCACGGTGTCATAGCCCGTGGCAATTACCCGGGGGGCATACAGGTCCAAGGCCACCTTGCCGGTCAAGTACACATTAACCATGTCGCCGTAGGAATAAGAAGCAATGCCCTTGGGTGACACAGCCGCCATATCCTTCATGAACGTCAACGCAGCAACAGTGGCAGGGCTGTCAAAAGTGACCTTGAGGTTCTTGTCAAAAAAAGTGCCGCCGGCGCTCCAGATGAGGGAGGCCAAGTACAAGCTGGTGGCTCGGTTTTGTCCGGCTGGCAGAACAAAACCATTCATGTCCCCCTTGTGGAGCGCCTGTGCAGCAGCCTTTAATTCAGTCCAGTTTTTCGGGGGGGCGATTTTGGCGGCCTTGAGCAAATCATCGCGATACCACAACACGCTGAAGTTATTGATGGTGTAAGGCACATCGTAAACTTTGCCATCAACTCGTTCTATAACGCCATCTAGGTAATCGTTCAGGCCGATATTGGCGACCATGTTGTCAAGGGGAACCAAATAGCCCTTGCGCGCAAATTGCATGCGCTCCTCGGCCAGAATTTTGAACACCTCGGGCATGGTCTTGGCGTTCATAGAGGAAGTTACTTTTTGCAAACGCCCGTCAGTGCTCACCGATTCCATTTCAATTTTGATGTTCGGATTGAGTTTTTCAAAATCAGCGATAGCCTGCTTAAAAAACGCCATGCTCGGGGGGTCGGTTTCATTGTGCAGAAAACGAACTACCTTCACTCCTTGGGCCATGCTGGCACCAGCCCAGGCGAGTACTGCGGTGGTCAAGAACGAACGGAAAAAAAGTTGAGCACGTGATTTCATGGGTGTCTCCAAGTTGAATAATTTTTACTTGCCAAAAAAGTTATTTTCTAGATAAAGAGCGTCTCACCCAACAGGGTTTACCCGCTTGCCCCATCTGTGCCTGAAAAAATACTGAGTTTTGCAGACACCTTGGAAAATTAATCCAAACTATTTGAAAACCACACATTTCATTCTTTAGTTTAGCCCCTCGCTTGCCAAAGCAGCAGACCAGTATCCCGGGGACCATTCCAGCGCATCACGTGCTGTCATAGCCAAATTACTATACTGACATAGCTTGTGAAGAACTTGCAATCAAGCTCGCTTGCGGCTTAAATAGTTTCGTGTTCACTAAGTGGAGTCCGTATGAGTTTTCTCCTTGCTAATCTTCGGCGACGTACCCTGCTGCTTAGTGGCGCTGCCAGCGTTCTAGGTGCGCCGGCTCTCTCGAATGCAGCGCCTGACACGCTAGCAAATTATCCGCAAAGGCCTGTCAAGGTCATCATCCCCTACACCCCCGGTAGCATTGGCGATCTCGTCATTCGCCCGGTGTTGAGCCAGGTGGCCGAGAAAATGGGTCAACCCTTTGTGGTTGATAACAAGCCTGGCGCTAGCCAACAAATTGGGGCCGAACTCGCCGCACGCGCTGCTCCTGATGGCTACACGCTGACCATGGGGACGCAGTCCGGCTTTGTGCTCAATGCCTTGGCTAACAAGAAGCTGCCGTTTGACCCTTTAGTTGACTTCGCTCCGATCACGATGTTGTTCACGGTACCGATGTACCTGTTTGTGCGCAACGATCTTCCGGCCAACTCAGTCGCCGAGTTGATCGCTCTGGCCAAGTCCAAGCCGGGTCAGCTGACCTTTGCCTCTATCGGTAACGGCACCACCTCCCATGTGGGTGGCGAGTTGTTCAAATCGATTGCTGGGGTTGACCTTCTGCATGTGCCTTACAAAGGCGGCCCGGAGGCCACAAACGCCTTGGTGTCGGGGCAGGTCGATGTGTTTTTTAATGGTGGAAATACTTTTTCTCAACTCAAGCAAGGGCGTTTACGAGTGCTGGCTTCAGGGGGGCTCAAGCGCACGGTTGCTCTGCCGCAATTGCCTACCCTTCACGAATCCGGTGTGCCCAACTTTGACGTGGTGTCTTGGTTTGCGCTATTCGCGCCTGCTGGTGTGCCCAAACCTCTTATTGATAGGATCAACCGCGAGATAGTGGCCCAGTTGAAAAGTCCGGTGTTGCAGGAGAGGTTCCTCAGCCAAGGCGTGGAATTCAACCCGAGCACGCCAGAGCAACTTGGTGCTCACCTCAAGGCCGATTTCCCATTGCAGGCCCAGATCATTAAGAAAGCCGGCATTAAGGCCGAATAAAAAAGGGCCGTAAGGCCCTTTTTTACGATGGCATGCGCCCGGATGGGGGGCGTCTAGGCCGCAACTGCCGCGTCTTGCGGCATGTGCAAACCCAAAATTCTCCTGGCATTGGTGTTGAGTACTTGATCGCACTGGGCATCAGACAGGCCAGAGTCTTGCAACACACGCAATGCCGCAGCTGGACTCCAGCAAGGGTAGTCGCTGCCGTACATGACATGGTCTATGCCGTAGTACTCTAGTGCAAAGCGCACGCCCATATCGTGCGGCGACACCGTATCGGTGTACATCCGCCGAAGGTAAGTACTGGGCGGGTGCGGCAGCTTGGCACCGCCAGAATTTTTGTCCATGCGGCCCGACTGGTACGGCAATGCGCCGCCCGTGTGGGACACCACCACTTTTAAATTGGGATAGCGCTCCATCAATCCCGACAGCACCAAGCGGTAGGCCGACACGCTAACGTCAATCACCCGGCCCAGACTTTTGTACAAGGCGCCGTTGTAGCCGTCGAGGATGTCGGTGAACATCGCGTCGGTCGGATGCAGGAAAATCGGTACGCCGAGTTCTTCTAAGCGTGCATACAAGGGTTCAAGGCGCGGCTCGTCGATGTTCTCATCTGTGCCAATGCTGCCCGGCAGGTTGACACCCACCAAGCCGAGATTGCCGATGGCATGTTCGAGCACGTCCAGCGCAATCCTTGTGTCGCGCAGCGGCAAGGCCGCCGTGGCCCACAAGCGGCCCGCATGCTTGCGTTGTGCCCCGGCCATTTCTTCATTCCAGTGCATTGCAGCGTCCCGTCCTTCCTCGGCCGGCAGGTCAGAAAAATGTACGGACAGCGGTCCGATCGAGCACACCACATCCACCTCGAATCCGGTCGTTTGCATGTGTTCGAACTGGGCATCCAGGTCGTACCATTCGGCCCCGAGCGTGAAGCGCGCGTTATCGCCCGCTTGACGGAAATAGGAGTATTTGCCACTTCCGTCGGTGGAAGCCTTGGGGAAACCGGTACGTTTGCACATGGCGTCAAATACCGACTGTGGCCACCAATGGAAATGAGAGTCAACGATACGCATGGTTCAGGTCTCCAGATGAGTATAAAAATCGGACAGGAATTGCGGGTCACCGGCCAGGGTCAAAGCCTGCTTCACAAAAGCGCGATCGGATGCATGATGCAGTATCCGTGCAGCTTTGTCGAGCAGTTGTGCCTCATCCCAGTGAAAAGAAGGGTCACCCGGACTGTCTAGGACAAGCCGTTCATGGACTTGGCCCCCGGCATGTACGCGAAGCCGCGCCGGCCATTGCGTTGGGTAATACGTCTCCAGGCTGTCATCATGGTGCACCGTGACCATGGCCGTCCAAGCCTTTAGGGTAGCGTCTGGCGTACTGAGATCGCGTTCAACCAGATCCAGATCTGCAGGGGCCAAGGCTGTCAGGGCCAATTGCCAGGGGGAGCTGACCATGCTGGCGAGGCGACTGGCCCAGCCAGGTTCCCGGTCGAGCATGGCCTTATAGGCCTTAGGCACGCCCACTTCGACCCGGCTCACGTCTTGCGGCGAAAAAAGATGCTGCGCCAGCATTTGCTGCAGGCCGTAGATGGCGGACAGGCCTTGCTTGGCGCTGCAATGGGGTTTGATGCTGCTCTGCGTAACCTCCAAAGGCGCGTCCCAACCATGATTCAACCAGGCCGTTTGCGGTGCCTCCGGGGCCATGCTGCGGAGCCAAGCTTCGCCCAGCAAAGCGACATCGCCCTCCAGCCCATCTTCAGCTGCCAAGGCGCACCAGGCGCCGGCGCGAATGGCTTGGGCAAACAGCATCCAGCGGCCGGGTTGTTGGCCCAGCGGGCGTCCCGGCTGGCGTGCCGCCGAGGCCAGTGCCAGTGCCAGCGCATGCTGCATGCGCAGTGGCGTCAACCCTCGCAGGCGACCAACGGTAGCCGCTGCCGCCAGGGGTGCCACAACATAGCTGGGCCAGACGCCGTGCATTAATTGGGATGCGCCGCCCAGGGCCAGTGCCAGTCTGATGGCCAGTTCCTGACCCACCAGGATGGCATTCATTAAGGCATCCCCGGTGACCTGCCCGTGGTGGCGCCCGTGGGCCAGCGCCACCGGCAGGGTCAACGCACTGGGGGTGACCGCACTGGCCCGGTGGATGGAATCGACTTCGCTCAAGCGCATGACGGCGGAATTTGCTGCAGCCTGCCCAAACCAGGTCGGGTCATGCTTGCAAATCCACGCGCGCAAATTTTGGCCCTCAAGGGTGCGGGCTCCGGCCTGTAGGGCCAACACACCGTCGGCCAACATCACCCGTTCAAAGCTTGTCCCGCAGGCCGGTTGGGCTGTTGCTGCCCAATCGGCCCAGACCGCCAAGGGAAGTGTTGTACCGTCGTGCAAGGCCATCGCTTACAAACCTTCGACGTCTTTCAGACGGCGACTGTCGTTGTCACCCGTGCCGAGTAGCAGCATTTGGCTGGCATACCAGGGGCCGTCTGTGAGTTGCAGTTGGACCGTTAATAACACCAGTGCTTGTGCAGGCAGGGAGCAGGGCGCGAATCCGGCGTCTGCGGCAACCACCTGTAGCGGCTCGGCACCAACGCACGATTGCACTGTCCAGCTCACCATACGGCCGGGCGGAACACCCGCCTGGCTCAGATCAGCATGGGGCGCTCGCATGCTTCGCCAGGCGCGCTCGAACCAGCTTTGGGCAGCCAGCCAGCTGGCGGGTTGCGGTCCGCTGCAAACCATCTGAGTCAAGCGCACCCAGGCGCCTTTGTAGGCCAATGAGAGTTCTACCGCGCTCTTCTCGCCCAATGGGAAATCGCCTTCCAGGCGTTGCAGGGTGGGGCTGAGGTCCAGGTCAGGGGCGATGCGCTGCAGGAGTTCTTCAGCGCCATCCAGACGGGCCTTGGCTTCCATGACGCTGGCCCAGGCATTCGTGGTTCGCGCATTCATTGGGCTTGCCTTGAGCGTGACCTCCGCCATACGCTCGGCACGGGCAGCCAAGCGTAATTCCGTCATGTCTGCCGGCTGACGCAGTTGCCCAAATAATTCGCTGATGTCGGTCAGTTTTGATCCCCAGCCAGAATTCATCAGCGGTTGGGCGGTGGACCATGGCAACGCCTCCAGACCCACAACCCCCACTCTGGCGCCGGGCGCTGCATGTTCGTCCAGGAAGCTCAGTGCAGAGACCCCCAGGCCGGGTGCGGTGATGACGTCGCCCAGGTGCGAGACTTCTCGAATCCAAGGGTGCACGCGTTGGGTAAGTGCCGCCAGCAGCACGGGCGTGCCCTTTGGCAACACGACCAGCAGGGCTTCGCTCCAATAAGGGGTGAAATTGGTAAGCCAGTGCACCGCCGCCGGGTGGGCAAACGAGGTGTGCAGCAGCACTGCACCCAGTCCTTGCTCCTGCATCGCCTGCTGGAGCCGTGACACACGTGACTCTAAGGTCGAAACCGGCATTTCTTCAGGAGACCAGCTGATAAGTCCACGTCGCATATTAAGGGTCCTTCGTCAGTGGGTGAGGTTTACAGCGGTACTCGGAAGAGTTCGCGCGGTGTGGTGGTGAGTACCTCGCAGCCGGTGGCGGTGACACGTACCGTGTCGCCCAGTACGATGTAGCCAGCTACCGGGTGGTAGGTATTGGGGTGCACCACCAGGGTCATGTTTTCTTCCAGCACCAGTGGCACGCCTTCGAGCACATGAGGGCCGTCGACGAACAAGCCCAGGCCGTGGCCGCGTACGCGGGTGTATTGCGAGGTGACATAGTCACCCAGACCGTGTTGGCGAAAGACATCGTTTTGTGCTTTGGCCACATCGCCATGGGTGGCGCCCGGGCGCACAACGGCAATGCCTGCCTCCAGCGCCTGGAGGTAGACCGCAAAGGCATCGCGCTGGGCTTGGCTGGGCTCGCCCATCACGAGGGTTCGACAGATCTGGGTGTAGTAGCCGTCGGCGCAGGGCGTGAGCTCGGTTGTTACCAAATCGCCGGGGGCAAGGCGGCGCTCGCCAGCGGGGTGCATGCTTCGCAGCTCGGGGCCGCCAGAACCGAGGATCATGAAGTTTTCAGGGCAACCCTGGCTGCGAAACCAGGCTTCCACATCGGCCACCAATTCGAACTCTCGACGTCCCACCCGAGCAGCTTGCTTGAAGACAGCGTAGCCCTCGTCAGCCAGTCTTACGCTGCGTGCCAAGGCATCGGCTTCCTCCAGGCTTTTGTTCACCATCAAATCGTCCAGCATGGCGGTACACGCCGCCAAAGTTTTGCCCAATGCTCCAGCGGCCAAGGACAGCGGTGCCACCTGGCTGGGCGCCAGACCCACGGCGTTAGCTGGCACTTGCGCTAGATGTGCCAGCACTGCAGCGGCTGGATCAGCCGTACAAATTACCACTGCCGATGGCAGCGCCTGCTGCCATCGGGCAGCCTCTGCCGGGTGTTGCACCCAGACGCAGGTGGGATTATTCAGATTCAAGGCGACCATGGCCACCCCTTCCATGGGCGTGACGTCCACCACAAAGCGCAGGTAATCGCTGCGCCAGGCGTCGCCCACCACCACCAAAACGTCCAGCCCGACTTGCGCCATGGCATGGCGCACCCGAGCACAACGTTGATCGCGCAATAAATGGCTCATGGTGTCGCCTTTTCATGTTGTTCTGCGGCCCAGTCATAGTCTTGGGCAGCACCGACTGCGGAGATGTAGCCCAACTGCAGGTCGCGTTCGATTTCTTGTGGATCCCGCTTGGCAGGCGCACCATAACCACCACCGCCGGCGGTCCAGAAGGTCACGGTATCACCTGGTGCAATGGGAATATTACTTTCCTTCGTGACGCTGCGCTCGGTGCCGTCGCTGCGCCGGATCAGAGCTGCATTACTGCGCCCCGGTCCCCCGCCTTCCAGGCCCCAGGGCGGCTCAATGATGCGTTCCAGATTGATGTTGACCGAGCATGCACCGAGAGCCCGGTAGCTCAGCTCAACGCCCATGCCGCCGCGGTGTTGCCCGGCACCGCCGCTGTCGGCACGCAGAGCAAAGCGCTCGATCAGGAAGGGGTAGTGAATCTCCTGCAGTTCCACTGGTGTGTTGCGTACATCACCCTGACAGATCGACACCGAGGCCGATGCGCCATCCTGATGGGCACGGCCACCCCAGCCACCACCAAAAATATTCATGAGCACATAACGGGCCCCGTTGTCAGGGCGTTGGCCGTAAAACGAGCAGCCACCCATGTCGCCCTTGTGGGCGGCGGGAATTTGTCCCGGCAAGGCCGGTGCCAGCGCCAGCAGGATGGTGTCGATCACGGTAGGCAAGGCAATGCTCCACAAGCCCAGTGCAGCGGGTGGGCGGGCATTGAGCATGGTGCCTTCTGGTGAAATCAGCTTGAGGCCGCGAAAGCCGCCTTCATTGACTGGCGCATGCGGCATGGTCAGGCACTTGAAGGCCACGCGCGCCGCCGACAGACCGCCAGAAAATCCTGAGTTCAGCGGGCCCACCACTTGCGGGTTCATCTCGGAGTAATCGATAGTGAGGTCAGAACCCTTGATTTCGACCGTCACTTTCACGCGCAGCGGCACCCCTAATTGCCGGCCATCGCTGTCCAAGCGGGTCTCGGCGGTGTAGCGGCCGTCTGGCATTGCGCTGACAGCGGCGCGGGCCTGAGCTTCAGCCTGGTCCCAGGATGCTGCGATGCATTGGCGAACCGTGGCCACTGAAAAGCGCTGGTGGAGCTCAGATAAACGTCGCTCACCAATGTGACAGGCCGCCATTTGTGCCCGCAAGTCGCCCAAAGAAGAGTCCGGGAAGCGGATGTTGTCGGTGATCATTTGCCAGACACCCTCGTTGCGACGGCCAGCGTCATACAACTTGATCGAGCGCATCTGCAAACCTTCGTGGAAGATTTCGTAGGTTTGCACGTTGCCAAAACCGGTGCGCAATCCGCCGACGTCGACCCAGTGCGCGCGGTTGGCAGCAAAGGCCACCACTTGGCCTTGGTGAAAGCAGGGCGTATAAACCACCACGTTGTTCAGGTGCTGGCCGCAAACACCGGCATGGTTCATGATGATGACGTCACCAGGCGCGAAGCCGTCCAGGCCATAACGGTCAATGCCGTCCTGCACCGCGATGCCTAGATCAGCCAAAAATATCGGCAGGCCGCCGGTGTTTTGGCAGATCATCTGGCCCTCAGTGTCGATCAGGCCGCAACAAAAGTCACGCACCTCATAGATCATCATGTTGTAGGCGGACTTGCACAAAGCCAGTGCCATTTCTTCGGCATAGGCGATCAGCGAGTTGGTCACTACCTCTTGGGTGATTGGATTGACCCGTATGGCGGCCAGGGCCGAAGGGGTGGAGGCATTCATGCGGACTCTCCTTGTGCCAAATTAATCTGAATGACCAGGTGGCCGTGCTCTGTGACCCGCATTACATCACCCGGGTAAAGCATAGTGGTGGAATTCGATTCTTCGATGACGGCCGGCCCTTCAACGCTAAAGCCCGGTGGCAAACTCGCGCGCCAGAAAATGCGTGCCGGCAGTGGACGGGCCGGGTCGTCGAAGATAACCGGTCGCACCTGTTCAGGCTGCGCAGCTTCAGGCACGAAGGGCTCGGCAATAAAGGCTTCCATGCTGTCCCCGGTTCTTGCCAGGCTGACCGTCAGACGCAGGCTGGCAACCTCGACCCGCTCTTGCGCTGCGGCGTGTCCATAACGCTGGTCGTGCAACTGATTGAATGCCTGCCGCACCTGGGCGACCTCATTCACTAAATCTAAGGGCGAACGCAAACTCACGGTGATGCTGTGCTCCTGACCGCGGTAGCGCAGATCTGCGGCATAGACCCATTGTGCTGACGCCGGATTCAATTCATCTTCTTCAAGTTGCTTGCGGGCGGCATGTTCCAATTCATCGAAGCCGTGTTTCACTTGATCACTTGGTAATTTCTCCAGGTCACCAATAAGTGTTCGCACCCAGTCATGGCGCCATGGTGCCAGCAACATACCCAGTGCCGAGAAGTTGCCCGGTAATTTGGGAATGATCAGGGTTGGAATGTAGATTTCCTTGCATAAGGCGGCCGCATGTACGGGCCCGGCACCACCAAAGGCGATCATCGCGGCTTCGCGCGGATCCACGCCCTTACGCACTGAAACTGCGCGCACTGCCAGCGCCATGGCCGTGTCGGCAATGCGGACCACGCCTTGCGCCGCTTCTTCGATGCTCAGCCCGGAGGGCTCACCAATGTGTGTCCCCATGGCATCGCGCGCACCTGCTTTGTCAAGCGACATGTCACCGCCCAGAAACCGGTCTGGGTTCAGTCGCCCAAGCACCACGTTGGCGTCGGTCACCGTCGGTAGCTTGCCTCCCCGGCGATAGCAGACCGGACCTGGATCCGCACCTGCGCTTTTCGGGCCCACATGCAAACCGCCCGCGGCATCGCGCCAGGCAATACTGCCACCCCCGGCGCCCACTTCCACAATGGCCACCACCGGCAATTGCATCGGCTGACCGCTGGCGTAGCCGCCAATGAAATAGCCTTCCTCAATGATCGGAACACCGTCCTGTATGAGCGCCGCCTTGGCAGTGGTGCCGCCCATATCAAAGCCGATGGCTTGGGACAAGCCCAGCAAACGTGCCACATAACCGGCGCCAATCATGCCCGCCACCGGGCCAGACTCCATCATCGAGACTGGCTCGACGCAGGCCCGCGCAAGCGACATGCTGCCGCCATTGGAGCGCATGATTTGAATGTTGCCACGCAGTCCCTGGGCTTGCAGATAGCTGCGCAGGTTCTGCAAATAGCGCTGCACCGGTGGTCCCACGTAGGCATTGAGAACCGTCGTGGAGGTGCGCTCATATTCACGGAATTCACGCAAAATTTCGTGTGATAGCGTGATAAAAAGATCAGGGTACGCAGCCCGTAGCAATTGCCCCACCCGCTGCTCATGCACTGGGTTGGCGTAGGCATGAAGCAGGCAGACCGCCACCGCCTCAATGCCCTCTTGCTGCCACTTTGCGCCTAGGGCCAGCAGCTGGGATTCGTCCAACGGCGTGAGCACCTGCCCTTGGGCATTCAAGCGTTCCTTGATTTCAAAGCGCAGGTCCCGGGGCACCAGGGGCTCGGGCCGCTGGAAGTTCATGTCGAAAGCGTCTGGCCGGTTGCCCCGGCCGATCTCATACACATCGCGAAAGCCCAAGGTGGTCAGCAGGGCTGTTTTGGAGCCCCTGCGCTCAAGTACCGTGTTGATGGCCATCGTCGACCCGTGCAAAAACTCATCGAGCTGAGACAGCGCTGTATCTGAGAGTTCCAGAGCCTTGGCAACGCCGAGGGCCGGGTTGGCAGGTGTGGTCAGGGTTTTGGAGAGCACCAGCTTGCCGTCACGGTAGCCCACCAGGTCGGTGAAGGTGCCTCCGATGTCCACGCCAATCGAATTCATAGATACTTTCAAGAGAGATTAGTCGACGCGAATACCGGTGCGATCAATCAAGGTTTTAAACTGTGCCGTTTCATTGCGGATGAAGGCGACTGACTCGGCCGGGTTCAGGCCCATAGGAACGTGCCCGATATCAATCAACTTAGCCACGATGGCCGGATCGCTCAGCAGGGTGCGGATTTCCTGGTGCAAACGGCTCAAAATTTTCGGGTCGGTACCTTTGGGCGCAGCCAGGGTCCACCAGTTGCCAAACAACATCTCTGGGAACCCGGCCTCAGCGGCGGTCGGCACGTTGGGCAACTCATTCAGACGCTGCGTCGCCATCACCGCCACCGCTTTCAATGTGCCCGCCTTCAATTGGCCGACGACCGGGGTGAGTGTGGGAAAGGCCAGTTGAATGTCACCTGCAAGCAGGGCCTGAGTCATTGGTGGCGTGCCGCGGTAGGCTATGTGCTCCATGCCGTTGGTCTGCGACAGCGCAAATGAGGCGCCTGCCAAATGGGTCGGCGAGCCAGCACCCGGCGAGCCAAAATTAAATTTGGCACCTGGCGCCTTGGCCAAGACAGCCAGTTGCTTCAGTGTGCTGGCGTTGACTTTGCTGCCCACCACGGCAATCAGTGGTGCGTTGGCAATGGTCACGACAGGGTCAAGTTGGGTGTTTGGATTGAAATCCAATTTGAATAAATGCTGGTTGACTGCGTAGTTGGCAGTCGGCGCCATCAAAAACGTGTAGCCGTCCGGTGCAGCGCGAACCACTTCTTGGGCGCCAATATTGCCGGCCGCTCCGGTCTTGTTATCTATGACGAAGCGCTGACCGAGCTTGGCCTCCAGTGCGGGTGACAAAATGCGGAAGATAGTGTCGCCCACGCCTCCTGCCGCATAAGGCGACACAATTCGTATGGGCTTGCTGGGCCAGTCTTGGGCCGTTGCCACGCTGGCGCCCAGGGAACATACCAATCCAAAGACACAGCTGATCACACGTCGGTTGAGATTAAGAGTTTGCATTCGGGTCTCCATTTGTAGGGTTGCAGGGTGATTTGAACGTTAAGGGTACACGGGGACAAGGCCCGCCTAAGCTATGAATTCATAGTAATATGGCTATGACTTAACCCCTACTCCGGAGCGATTCCACCCATGCTGCAGGTATCAATGCGACGATTGCAAGTCTTTGCAGCGGTGGTTGACAACCAAGGCTTTGGCGCTGCTGCCGAGGCGCTCGACATTGCGCAGTCTTCGGTCAGTGCCCATATTCGTGCCGCTGAAGACCGTTTGGGCACGCCTTTGTTTGAACGTCAGCCCGGTCGTGCACCCCGTTTGACCGAAGCCGGCAAGACCCTTTACGAGTACGCGGTACCGACTCTGGCTGGTGCGCACTCAGTGTCAACCGCTCTGCGCCGACTCAACCAGCCGGTGCATTTTGCCGCGCAACGCTTTGTGGCCACTTCGCTGCTGGCAAAACCACTGGAGGCATTTGCCAACCAGTTTCCGCTGGTGGAGTTGATCGCACACACCGGCACGTTTGAAGAGGTTCGTGACCTTTTTCAGCGTGGCACTGTTGACGTGGCTTTTTTGCTCAGCAAAGACGATGTGCCCGGGCTGTCCACCGCCTTGCTGGGCCGCTACCGACTGGCCTTTATTGCGCCACGCGACCATGCCTTGGCCAATCAGCAGCAGATCGCCCCCGCGGTGTTGGCTCAGCACCCATTCATTTCAGCCTACCGCAGCTCCTATTTTGGCCGTACCTTGGGCCAAATGATGATCGATGCCGGCATGCCCACCCCGCCGATTCGCTCACAAGCTCAGGACATGGGCATGGTGCGGGAGATGGTGCTGGCTGGGCTGGGTATTTCATTGTCACTGCGCCGCAGTGTGGCCCAGGACCTCCAGGAAGGGCGCCTGGTGGAGCTGGATGTGGCCCTGCCGCCAATGCACCTGCAGTTGCGCTGTGCTGTCAGCCCGCGTGGAATGCGGCCGGAGGTAGAGGCCCTTGTGGAACGCCTCCGGCTGGCCGAGGGGCAAGTGGGAAGTGACGCCTTTGGATTTGGCGCCTAACAAATTGAACGCCCACCCATCAGACCCGGGCTTCACCTAAAGCCGCCGTTCCAGTGGGTGAGCTAGTTTTTGCGTGACTCAGTATGACCGCGGCAGACCCAGCACATGCTCGGCTATATATGACAAGATCATGTTGGTGGAGATGGGGGCGGTGCGCAGTACCCGTGCCTCGCGCCATTTGCGCTCGATGTTGTATTCGCAAGCGTAGGCGAAACCGCCGTGAGTTTGCATGCAGGCTTCAGCGGCCTCCCAGGCAGCTTCTGCGCTCAGTAACTTTGATAAATTGGCTTCTTCACCGCAGTGCAAACCGGCCTCAAACATGGCGGAAGCTTTTCTGACCATCAAGTCAGCTGCTTGCTGCTGGGCATAGGCCTTGGCAATGGGGAATTGAATGCCCTGATTTTGGCCGATAGGACGCTGAAAAATGATCCTCTGATTGGCATAAGCCACGGCCGTTTTAATGAACCATTTGGAGTCGCCGATCGATTCGTGCGAAATGAGGATACGCTCCGCATTCATGCCGTCCATGATGTGGCGCAGGCCCTGTCCTTCGGTCCCGACCAATGTGTCTGCAGGTATCCTAAAGTTGTCAAAAAACACCTCGGTGGTGTTGTGATTGATCATGGTTTTGATGGGTCTGATCGTCATGCCTTGGCCTTGTGCCTCCCGCATATCGATTAAGAAGACCGACAAACCTTCGGTGCGTTTTTTCACCTGATCAAGCGGTGTCGTGCGAGCCAGTAGCAACATTAAATCGGAATGCAGCGCGCGGGAGGTCCAAACTTTCTGACCATTGATCACGTAATGATCGCCATCGCGTACCGCACGTGTTTTTAACTGCGTGGTGTCGGTGCCACTGGTGGGCTCAGTGACCCCGAATGCCTGCAAACGCAAACGACCGGCAGCAATTTCGGGTAGATATTTTCTTTTTTGGGCTTCACTGCCATGGCGAAGCACTGTTCCCATGGTGTACATCTGGGCATGCGTGGCGGCGGCATTCCCTCCGCTGGCATGAATTTCTTCTAGGACCACACCCGCGGCCCGAAGCGGCAGTCCAGCACCACCATAAGTTTCAGGGATAAGCGCTGACAAAAAACCTGC
>CAMBWM010000013.1 GCA_945871335.1 Polaromonas sp. YR568
CTGTTGGCACCGTGCACGCCAGCCCCCTTGCCGGCCGGCAAATCAATGCTGCCCGGCAACATGGGCGTGGTCTGGGCCACCACGGGTGCCGACAGGCAAGCCGCCAGCCCCAGCACAGCCAGGGCGCGCACCAGCGGCCGTGTGGCCAGCTTGGCAGCAGCAAAACGGGATTGGGTCGGGTTCATGCGTTGGAGTCCTTGTTTGGCTTGATTTATGCGCGCTTCAGTGCGCGTGCTTCATGCCGCAGTATTTGCCAACGGCCAAGCCTTTGCAAGCGGTCTGCAACTGCTTGGTGCAAGCATCAGGTTTTTGGCCCGACTCCAGACATTTGGCCGCCGCCTCGTGGGCCGCAGCCATGGCGCGGTGGCGCTGTATATCTTCTTTGATTTCCTTGTCGCTGTGCTGAGCATGCGCCACGGACAACACGGCGCTGAGGGCCAAAACGCCAATAGCAGCAGTTAATTTTTGAAAAGAAAAGCAGGTCATCCATTCACCTCGATTGAAGAAGTTCAAAAACATTCACCCGGTAAGCCTCCCAGGTGGGCAACAGGGCCGAAGCCGCGGCCACACCCAGCGCCAGCGCCGGCACCGCCAGCAAATCCACCGGCCAGTTCAGCGCGGCCAGCGAGATCGACTTATCTACATCCAGCGCCACAGCCAGCAAGGCCGCTACGCCCTGCCCCAGGGCCAGGCCCAGCAGCGTGGCCAGCAAGGCCAGCCACAAAGCCTCGCAGCATAGCAGAGCCGCCAGCTGGCGTGGTGCTGCGCCCAGCATGCGCAGCAAGGCCAGGTCGGCGCGGCGTTCGCGCACAGCGCTCCACAAGGCAATGAAAACACCCAGCCCGGCCGTCAGCAACAACACGCCGGCAAAAGCCCGCAGCACATCTGCGCCAATGCCGATCAGCCCGAGCAGGCGCGAGACCTCCAGCGCGGGTGACGCCGCCTGCATGTTGGTGGCGGTGTTGATAAAGCGCGGGAAAGTCACCGCCGCCAGCGGGCTGCGGTACTGAATCAGCGCCAGTGTGACCTCGCGCTCTTCTTCCAGAATCTTCTGGTCTGCGGCATCCAGCGCAGTGTCTTTTTCGTGCACGCGCCAGACCGACTCTGTCGGCGTCAAGATCAAACGGTCCATCACAGAGCCGCTGGGGGCCAGCACGCCCGTCACGGTGTAAGGCGTCTGGCCGTGGGCATGCCCGCCGCCGCCCAGGCCGTGGCTGCCCACAAAGCCATCACCCACGCGCAAGCCCGTGTCACGCGCCACCTTGGCGCCCAGCACCGCCTGCATGGGCGCTTGCCACATTGCGCCGCTGGCCATCACGCCGGCGTAGTGGCTCAGGTAATCGGGCGTGGTGCCAATGATGCGGTAGCCCTTGAAACTGTCGCCCATGCTGATCGGTATCAGCTTGGCCACCTGCGGGTTGGCTTGCAGCGCCAGCACGTCGGCCAGCGGCACATTGCCGGTGGGCGTGTCGATCTGAAACACGCCGGACAATATGAGTTGCAGCGGGCTGCCCTTGGCACCCACCACCACGTCAATACCGGCCAGGTCCCGCGCAAAGGCTTGCTGAATCTGGTGGTTGACCAGCAGCACCAAGGTAATTGACGCCAGCCCGAGCGACAGCAGCAGCAAGTTAAGCGCCGCTGCCAGCGGCCTGGACCACAAAAACTGCCAGGCCCAGCGCAGTGTCTTCATGCGGCCACCCCGGCAGCCTGAGGCAGCGCCAAGTTCAGCACACTGACCGGGCCAGCCTGCGCAAAAAACTGCAACAGCCGCGCGTCATGGCTGGCCACCACCAGCGTAGCGCTCTGTTGCGCGGCCACCTGCGCCAGCAACTGCGCAGCCTGTGCGGCGGCCGCGTCATCCAGGCTGGCCGTGGGCTCGTCGGCCAAGATCACCTGCGGCTGCAACAGCACCGCCCGCGCCAGCGCCACGCGTTGCGCCTGACCACCCGAGAGCTGCGCCGGTTTGCGCTGCGCCAGTTCGCCCACGCCCAGCGCTACCAGCGCACTGGCAATGCGACCGGCATCTTCAGGCTGGCCTGCGGCCCACTGCGCCAGCGCCAGGTTGTCATGCACGCTGAGCGCTGGGCTCAGGTGCAGTTTTTGCGGCAAAAACCCGATGTTGCGGGCCCGCCAGCGGTCAGTCGCTGCGCCGGTAAGCACTTGGCCGGCCACCTCCATCTGCCCTTGCGCTGGGGCCACCAACCCGGCGGCCAGCGCCAACCAGGTGGACTTGCCTGCACCGGACGGCCCCTTGAGCAGCAACACGCCGCCCTGCGGCACCAGCACGTCGTCAAAGCGCAGCGCAGTCCCGCCGGGATACGCGTAAGCCAAGTCTTGCGTACGGATCATGCGGCGCCCTGCCCCTGGACGCTGCCGCCCACAATGCCGCGCGCTTGCAAAGCCTCAATCTGCGCTGTGGTCAGCCCGATCTCACGCAGCACGGCATCGGTGTCCTGGCCCAGCGCAGGCGCGTTGCGCCGGTGCGCGCCCGGCGTTCTAGAGAGCTTGGGCACAAAGCCCGGTACCGTCAGCGCACTGCCGTCGTCCATGGCCACTTGCGCCAGCATGCCGCGCGCCTGGTAGTGCGGGTCGGCGGCGATGTCGGCCACGGTGTAAATGCGACCGGCCGGCACCGAGGCCGCGTCCAGCTCGTCGACGCGCGCCACCCGCCCGGCGTTGTGCGCCAGCGCGGGGTCGGCGGCCAGGTCGGGCCGGCTGATCACGCCCATCAGCCGCTTGAAAATACTGTCGCCATTGCCCGCCACCAGCGCGTAAGCGCCGTCCTGGCAGCGGTAAGCGTTGCTGGGCGCAATGCCCGGCAAGGCGCTGCCGCCCGGCCCGCGCACCGCACCGAAGGCGCTGTACTCGGGCAGCAGGCTTTCCATGCAGTTGAACACCGCCTCGTACAGCGCCACGTCAATCACCTGGCCCTCACCCGTGCGGTGGCGGTGTTGAAGCGCCAGCAAAATGCCGATCACGCCGTGCAGCGCCGCCAGCGTGTCGCCCATGCTCACGCCCACGCGCACCGGTACATGGCCGGGCTCGGCCGTCAGGTGGCGCAAGCCGCCCATGGCCTCGGCCACCACGCCAAAGCCGGGTCGGTCACGGTACGGACCACTCTGCCCGTAACCGCTGACGCGCAGCATGATCAGCCGCGGGTTCAGCCGCAGCAAGTCGTCCGGTCCCAGGCCCCAGCCTTCCATCGCACCGGGGCGAAAGTTCTCTATCAGCACGTCGCATTCGGTGGCCAGCCGGCGCACGATGTCTTGCGCCTCACTCTGGCGCAAGTCCAGCGCCAGCGAGCGCTTGTTGCGCGACTGCACCTGCCACCACACCGAGGTGCCGTCTTTGAGCAAGCGCCACTGGCGCAGCGGATCGCCGGTGCCGGGCGGCTCGATCTTGATCACCTCCGCCCCGAAATCTGCCAAGGTCTTGGCTGCAAACGGCCCGGCAATCAGCTGGCCCAGCTCCAGCACCTTGAGTCCGTCAAGGGCGCCGGGGCTGAGGGGGCTAGCGGCATGGGATGGGTTGTTTGAATCCATGGTCTGATTTTGCCTGCATGGCATCCAGCACGAAACCGGGGGTAGATTCCCGCCTGCGCGTGAACCACGGGTGTCGCCGGAAATGCCGGCACCGGACTGACTCAGCGCGCCTGCGGCAGCTCGTCCCAGCGGGTGGTGAAACAGGCCGAGCGGTTTTCGGACTTCATGGTCCAGCGGGGCGCGGTGCCGCAGACGCCGGCGCGCAAGGTGTTGCGCCCGTAGGTCTGGTTGAGCGCGTCGATGGCGGCCATCAGCCGGGCTGAGCGGGCGCGGGCCAGCGGGTCGTCAAACAGGGTGTCCTGGCGGGCGGCCAGGGGGCTGAGCATGGTCAGCATGACACCGGTTTTTTTGTACCGGTAGCCGGGCTTGTAGATAAGCCCCAGGCCGGCCAGCGCGGCGCGTGTGAGGGCCAGGGTGTCGCTGCTGGGCTCGATGAGCGGCACCAGCCAGCCGGCGTTGTATTGCGGCTCGCCGGGCTTGAAGCGGTTGGTCTGCACAAAGACTTGCACGGCAGCCGCGGCCGAGCCCTGCTGGCGCAGTTTTTCGGCCGCCTTGGCCACGTAGCTGGCCACCGCTTCGCGCAGCTCGGCCAGTGTTTGCACCGGCACACCAAAGCTGCGCGAGCTCATGATCTGCTGCTTGGGCGGCGCCACGTCTTCCAGTGCCAGGCAAGACACACCGCGCAGCTCGCTACAGGTGCGCGCCATCACCACGCCGAACTGCGCCTGCATGTGGGCCGGCAACTGGCGGCGCAGGTCGAGCACGCTGTGCACGCCCATGGCTTGCAGGCGCAGGGCGATGCGCCGCCCGACACCCCAGACCTCGGCCACATCGGTTTGCGCCATCCAGGCCAGGCGCTCAGGCTTGCTGAGCGCGTGCAGGTCGCACACGCCGTTGAAAACCGGGTTCTTTTTGGCCAGGTGGTTAGCGAACTTGGCCAGGGTCTTGGTTGGGCCGATGCCGGCGCAGACCGGTAGCCCCGTCCATTGCCGGATACGCTCACGCATGCACTGGCCCATGGCCAGGCCGCCGCCGTAGTGCCGCAGCACGGACTCGACGCGCAAGAAGCTCTCGTCGATGCTGTAAACCTCGATGTCCGGCGCGAAGTCGCGCAGGATACTGACGACGCGGTTGCTCATGTCGCCGTACAGCGTGTAGTTGGAAGACAGCGCCAAAATGCCGTGCTCTGCGGCCAGCTCTTTCATCTTGAACCAGGGCGTGCCCATCTTCACGCCCAGGGCCTTGACCTCAGCGCTGCGGGCTACCGCGCAGCCGTCGTTGTTGGACAGCACGACCATGGGCACACCCGCCAGCCGGGGCTGAAAGACCCGCTCGCAACTCACATAAAAATTATTGACGTCCACCAGCGCGAACTGCGGCGCAACAGACTCGCAGGCGTTCGTGGGCACGTTCAACCCCGCGTCGTGATGCGCCTGACCACGCCCACCACCACGCCCCAGATTTCCAGCTCGGCGCCCTCGGCAAAAGTGATGGGCGTGTAGGCCGGGTTTTCAGGCCACAGCTCGGGCTGGCCTTGCCGATAGCGCAAGCGCTTGATGGTGTATTCGCCGTTGACCACGGCCACCACGATGTCACCGGCTTGCGGCGTGAGCGAGCGGTCTACCACCACCTTGTCTTCGTGGTGAATACCGGCGCGGTTCATCGAATCGCCCTTGACGGTGAACATGAAGGTGGCCGGCTTGTTGCGCACCAGGTAGTCGTTGAGGTTGAGCGCTTCTTCGGTGTAGTCGGCCGCCGGCGAGGGAAAGCCGGCCGACAGGCGGTGGCTGATCAGCCGCAGCTGCGCGCCCGGCAGGCCCGCCGGCACAGGCAGATAAAACTGCGCCAGGCCGGGCTCAGGGCGGGTGGAAGAATGGGTTTCAGGGTGGGCGGGGAACATGAGAAAGTACTGTATAAAAAAACAGTTTACATGCTTTTAATGCTTGGCATTCATCAACCAAGTCCTTGACCGGGTGACGCTCTACAGCGGGTACTGTCGCACCAGCAGAAACGACAATCCGCACCATCCTTGCAGGGCATAAAGCCCCTCTTAATGTGCTAACTTTTCAGCTAAATCAGCATTGCGCATGAACGCCCCAGCGTTGAGCAGCAGTTTGTAGCAGAACCTCCAAATAGACGGTGCATGCTAGTATGAATGTGATTAGTTAAATGTGTTGTTTGCAACCCGAGGTGTGCGTCCACCATGTTAAAAAACTCCCGCAAAGTAGAGCACATTGAGGTGCAATCGTACTTGACCCGAAGGCATATGGGTCTGGCTGCCGCGCTTGAAATTGCGCAAGACATACGGGAAAAAATCAAACATCAAAACTCTGTTCGCATGATTTTTGCAGCGGCACCGAGTCAGTCGGACATGCTCAAAGCTCTTATAGAGCAGCCGGAGATTGATTGGAGCCGTGTGACTGCATTTCACATGGACGAATATATTGGCTTACCTGATGATGCGCCGCAGCGTTTTGCCAAGTGGCTTGAAACGCATTTGTTCGAACGACTGCCATTTCAGCAAGTACATCGCATCACACCGCAAGCAGATCCTTTAGAGGTGGCTTCACAATATGCGAAATTGTTGAATGAGAATCCAATCGATATCGTTTGTTTGGGCATTGGTGTGAATGGTCACCTGGCATTCAACGATCCACCTGTTGCAGACTTCACTGATTCACTGGATGTGAAGCTGGTTGAGCTCGATGAGGTATGCCGACAACAGCAAGTGGACGACCAATGCTTTGAACGCTTGGACCTGGTGCCGACGCATGCCTTAACCCTGACCATTCCGCGATTGCTGCGCGCAGATCGTTTGTTTTGTGTGGTGCCAGGCGCTCTGAAACGCGCCGCCGTTCAAAAAACCTTGCATGGCCCTGTCTCTACCGATTGCCCGGCTAGTATTTTGCGACAGCACCCCCGATGTACGCTTTACCTTGACGCGGAGTCCGATCCAGATGTTTGAAAAAATCAATACCGACCAATTATGCGAGCAGTATCTTGAGGATACACATGCCTTGATGAAGCGAATTTTGGTGGAGGAGCGTTTACCTTTGGAGCTGGCGGCTCAAAAGCTCGGCGATCAAATTGCTGCTGACAAACTGGTCCATATTTATGGCCCGGGCGGTCACTCCAATTTGGCGTCACAAGAAATATTTTTCAGAGCCGGTGGCTTGATGCATGTCAGTGCAATTTTGGATGAAGGTACTTTATTGTCCGGGGGGGCTTTGAGATCGATGGCCATAGAGCGAACCCCCGGTTACGGCAAAATCGTCATCGCCGATTGGCAATTGGGAGGTGACGATTTATTGATCCTAGTGAATGCTTATGGCATCAATGCGGCTTTGATAGACGCAGCCCTGGAGGCAAAACGAAGAGGTGTTTTTATCATCGGTTTTTCCTCTCATGAGCATGCCAATCAAACCGCCAAAACCCATCCAGCAAGACATCCGACTGCTAAAAATCTTCACGAAATAGTTGATATTGCGATCGATACCAAAGTGGCCATAGGTGACGCCATCGTCTCATTACCTGGATTGACTGAACGTATTGCTGCGGTGTCTACCTTTGCCAATGCCTTTGCCCTGAATAATTTAGTGATTCGTACCCTGGTAAATTTGACGCAGCGCGGTATAGAGGCACCCATATGGCGCAGTGGTAACGCACCCGGTGGTGATGAAGCCAACGCTCAATTTATTTCCCGCTTCAAAGGTCGGGTCAAAAGATTATGAGCAGTACTTCTGTGGTGGGCCGCGACCCTGAAACGGGGCTAGGCTTAGAGATTGAAATTTCCAATGGTTTTATCAGTGCGGTAAAAAATACTGCCCATAGTCAAGGCTCTTACCTGAGTGCTGGCCTGATTGATTTGCAGGTCAATGGTTTCAAAGCAATTGATCTCAATGATGGGGGACTCGATGCAGACCGGGTTGTTGCGTTTACCCACATGATGCATTCTTTAGGCACCACTACTTTTTTACCAACCCTGATCACTGCATCCGCAGAAAGTTTGACCTCGTCTTTGATGGCTATAGCTGATGCGAAGAAAAAAAATTCTCATGTTGCGCACAGTATTCCGTTTGTACATGTAGAGGGCCCCTTTGTGTCGCCCTTGGATGGTCCTCGTGGTGCGCACCCTAAGGAGCACGTTCGTGAGGCTGATCTCGACGAGGTTTTGCGCTGGCAAAAAGTCAGTGGCAACCTGGTTGGAAAAATAACCCTGTCGCCGCATTTTGATCAAGCGCCTGCTTTCATAAGTGCTCTGGTCGCCCAGGGAATAGTGGTTTCAATCGGTCACACACATGCATCGGTTGAACAAATTCGTGCTGCCACCGATGCCGGCGCATGTTTTTCTACGCATTTAGGAAATGGTGCGGCGTCCATGTTGCCGCGACATCCCAACTTTATTTGGGCACAACTCGCGGATGATCGTTTGACGGCCTCTTTCATCACGGATGGTTTTCACTTGTCACCTGAGACTTTTAAAGCCATGCTCAGAGCCAAAGGTCTGGACCGTTCGGTGTTAGTGTCTGATGTAACCGCTTTGGGTGGCATGCCACCTGGTATTTATGACCAAGCCATTGGTGGAAAAGTCAGCGTCAGTGCGGACGGGCGATTGTCCGTGGTCGACACCCCTTATCTGGCGGGCGCTGCGAAAACGTTATCGCACAATGTGGCGTCAGCGATTGAGATGGCCAACCTCACGCTAGCGCAGGGCTTGAAATTGGCGACCTTAAATCCGGGTGTTTTCGTGGGCAGGCGAGGTTGCATTGCGGTTGGTCAAGCAGCTGATTTGATTCTTTTTGATTGGCAAGAAGGTGATCATGAATTGAAGATCAACACAGTTTTTGTCAAAGGGGAGTCGATATGACAATTCGCGCGGCTGTTGTTTGTTTAGATGTCACTCCTCCAGTGGGCTTGATGATGTCTGGTTTTGCGGCAAGAACCGAGCCTGCGATCGGTACACACGATCCATTGACGGTGCGCGCCGTTGTTGTCAATGACACGGCTTTGGTGGTTGTGGATGTCATTGGTATTCATGAAGACATGAGTCTGAGGATTCGTCAGCGCTGCCAGCTACCCGAAAATAATGTCGTGATAGCTGCACTGCATACCCACGGTGGCCCGGCATCTATGCAAGGACGCGCGGGTGGACAAACCGATCACGACTACTTGCAGCGCTTAGAAAATGCCTGTGTCGAAGCGATTGATCAAGCTGCTCAAGCCTTGGTTCCTGCTCGATTGCTCGCAGGAATGGGCACAGACCCTGACATTGCACGTAACCGGCGGCACCCGAATGGTTTGTTGGATCGGTCTTTACCTGTCCTGCGAATTGAAACCTTAGATGGAAAAGCAATCGCTGTCATGGTGTCCTATGCCTGTCATCCTGTGGTGCTGGCTGCTGATAATCTTTTATGGACAGCCGATTACCCCCACTATGTCAGGCTGGGAATTGAAGAAGCCGTACCAGGTGCAGTGGCTATTTTCATGACGGGTTGCGTTGGAGACGCCAATACAGGCCATACCGCACAAGCCTCGCTCAGTCTTGCAGCCAATTCAGATCGAACCTTTGCGAGAGCTGAAAAGTTAGGTCGACATATCGCGAGGTGTGCCTTAGCCGCCGAGTTGAAGCCGGCGGCGTCTGATGCAGCAATCGCTGATGCGAGTGTGACCTTGTCTTTTGAGCGGCGTGAACAACTTTCAGCTGATGAATTATTGGAGGCATGGCAAAAAGAGTACCCGAAGGCCGACACCATACGCGCCCTGATTCTGGATCACTGGATGGATTGGGCTCGAATTGCGGCCAAGCAAGAACTTAAACCATGGCGCACTCGGGTCAGCATGCTCGATTGGGGTGGGGTGAGATTCATTGCCTTGCCAGGCGAAATATTTGCGGAGACCTCTTTAAGAATTCGAGATCAACTCAAAACGAATACCGCTTTTGTAATGGGCTTTTGTGATTCCAATGCAGGTTACATCCCGCCCCAAAGTGAATATGCTTTTGGCGGCTATGAGATCGATGAAGCACATCGTTACTACGGTATGCCTGCAAGCTTTAAAGCCGGCTCAGCAGAACATTTGGCTGATGCTGCAATTCAATTGGTTACACGATAATTTAATCAATAGTACGAATGAATTCATGTTAAGAATCATCGAAAGAGTTAAGATGATTCAGTGGTCTGCAGTCGTTGTTCCCAAGTTATTAATTTTTAGGAGTTCAAATTGAAAATTTCTTCTATCGGACGTCGTCAATTCGCATCCTTTGCCCTTTCCAGTCCATTGCATAAATTACTCGCTGCGGCGGGACTTACGCTGCTGGCAGGTGTGGCACCAGCCCAAGCGCAAAAAATTTCTATCTGGAGTGGCTATCCAGAGATGGCGCCCTTCTATCAGCGCGTGGCAGACCAACTGAAGGCAAAAAATCCAAGCCTGCAATTTTCTATTGAGGCTATTCCTCTGCGTGAGCATGAAAAACGTGTGGCCTTGGCTTTATCGTCTGGTTCTGCGGGTGCTCTAGTCATCGAAATGGCGCCACCTACCGCCAACCGCTATCTGAGCAATAACTTGTTGGTGAAAGCGCCTGGCAATGTTGCCGGCTTTGTTACCGACACAAAAAATTTCGCGCCTTTCTTTATTCAGGGCGCCAGTTCTGGTGGTGGTGTGTTTGGAGTTCCCTTGTTCCGTGGACAGGGCGCGCTGTTTTACAACACCGATATGTTCAAAGCAGCCGGTTTGAGCAAACCTCCAGCCACCATGGAAGAATTCTCAACCTATGCTGAAAAGCTGACCAAACGCGATGCATCAGGTAAGCCGACTGTGTCAGGTTGGAGTCTTCGTTTGTCAGGTGGCGGACAGGGAATTGCAGAAAAGTTCTGGATCAATATGTTTCAGTACTCCGGCAATTTGCTAACCCAGGGCGCAGACGGTAAATGGCGTGTGACGGTGGCCAATGAAGCTGGCAGAAAAACTTTGAAGCAGTATCTTGTCAACGTGCACAAGCTCAAAGTGGTGACGCCTGAAATGCCAGCCGATGCTGACGCCTTCGAGCGTGGTCAAACGGCCATGTTCATTCGTGAATCATGGGTGATTGGTGACATCGCACAAAAAGCGCCCAAACTCAACTATGCCACCGCCCCCCTGCCCAGAGGCACCATTGGTCTACCGACCAATTTGTATGTCAGTGCCAAAGGGGCTGAAGCCGACGCATCCTGGACGTTTGCCATGGCCGCCAATGAGCCTGACAATCTGATTTGGTTGTTGAAAAATGTGGGCTGGCTACCAAATCGACAAAACGTAGATTATTCACCAGTGATCAAAAGCAACCCAGGGTTTTCGGGCTTTGTCAATTACCCCAAAGACCACGCGTTCTTCTCTCTGCCCTCCATCGACCCTATCGAAGAGATCCTGACACGTGTGGCCAGTAAGCTGACAGCAGCATTTCCCAAAGCGGGTTTAGCCGATGATGACAAAGCCATCGCAGCCTTGCTGGTGGAGATTGAGAATGAAGGTAACGCGATTCTCAACCGTGAGGGTTTGCTCGGCAAATAATTTGACCATGAATAACGGGTCAGTTGTCAACACTGACCTGTTACTCAAGCAGATTAGATTTAAGGAGTCTTATTTTGCAACGCAAGAAACTGATATTTGCGATTCTTGCCTTGTTGCCGGCAATGGGTATTTACTTTTGGGTGAGGCTGATCCCTATCGGAGAGACTTTAAGATTAAGCCTTCATCAATGGAACATTCTTTCTAAAAATAAACCTTTTGTTGGGTTAGACAATTTTCGTGAGTTGTTTGGGGATCCGCTTTTTCTCGAATCACTATTCAACACCACCATCATTGCATTTGGTGTGCTCCTCATCACCATACCGTCGTCGCTGTTCATCGCCTATCTGGTATTCCAGCGCACTCGCTCGCGATTTGCAGGCTTTTATGAAACCACTTTGTTTTTGCCGCATGTGGTTTCTTTGGTACCCGCAGCAATGGCCTGGAAGTGGATTTTTGATGCCCGCTTAGGCCCACTCAATGCGGCGTTGGGTTGGTTTGGTATCGAACCCAAGGCTTGGCTATTTGATCCGGTTTTATCTATTTTTTGTATTATTTTTCTTTGCTCATGGCAAATGTTGGGTTACGCCGTATTGATTTACATCATCGGCTTTAAGAATCTGCCATTGTCTCTGCTTGAGGCCGCAAGCTTGGATGGAGCGAGCAAGAGACAGGCGTTTTGGTATGTGTCAATTCCCCTGCTGAAGCCAATTACCTTGTATGTGTCGGTAGTCACGTTGGTGGCGGGCTTTAATGTCTATGCACAAGCTTTCATCCTGGCTTCTGATTCTCAGGGTGCGCCTGGCCGTCAGGTACGTACCCTGGTTCTTGACATGTTGGAAAATAGCTTTCGAAATTACCGTGTCGGCTATGCGGCCTCAGAGGCAGTTGTATTGATGGTTATCGTCTTGGTTCTGACTTTGATTCAATTCCGCATGCTCAGGGAAAAGGGAAAGTCCTTATGAATTCCCACCCTGTGAGCAAAACCACCCTTTCTGAACGCTGCATAGATGTATTTTTAATAGTTTTATCAATAGGCATGGTGTTGCCCTTGATCATGCTGGTGGCAAACGCATTCAAAACACCCGAGGAAATATTGATTTGGCCACCAACCTTGTTCCCTAATGACCCGATCTTGTCCAATTTTGAGAAGGTTTTAAGTAAAACACCTTTATTGATTTGGATTTGGAACAGTATTTGTTTTGCTGTGTTGTCTACTCTGTCGATTGTGATGACCTCAGCTGTGGCTGGCTATGTTTTAGCTAAATTTAAGTTTTTCGGATTTGATTTTTTGTTTGCGATTATTTTGGCCACAGCAATTATTCCTTTCGAGGTCTACATGATTCCGCTGTATTTCCAAGCAAAATCACTAGGCATCTTAAATTCGCTTTGGGGTCTGTTACTGGGTTATTTGGTGATGAGTTTTGGGATTTTCCTGATTCGACAGAATGTTATTCAAAGCATTCCCGATGAATTTTTAGAAGCCGCTCGCATCGATGGCGCTGGTGAGTTTTGGGTGTTTTTTCATATTGTGATCCCCTTGCTCAGAGGACCCTTGGCTGCTCTTGCTGTGTTGGCGTTTTTCCAAGCGTGGACTGCATTTGCATGGCCCATGGTTGTCAACACATCCAAAGATGCCTACACGATTGAGGTTGGATTGGCGTTATTCCAAACCGGCTTTACCGTCGATTTGGGCTTGTTAAGTGCTGCCTCTGCACTGGTATTGATTCCAAGCGTGACCTTGTTTGTCTTTTTGCGCCGCAACTTTGTTCAAGGTATTGCGAGCACTGGGCTTAAAGAGTAATGGCTTCAAACGGTTTTTTTGCGCAGGCTCGACAAACATACGATACGGCCAATGCATCCTGCTTAAACTGGATGCTTGACCGACCTGCTCTCAAAGGCGTTTTTCTCAACACCAAAGTCAACAGCATCACGGGCTTGAACTACACCGATGCCGATGGGCGGCGTGGCCCGGATTGGTTGTATGGATGGATTCAAGGTCGGGGACTTGAGGCATTGTGTGCACATTCAGTGTATTTTCAAACCCAATTTCCAGCGCTTGGCCTGCGCTTGAATCAAAGGGCGCAGGCTCTCTACAAGGCCATCGGTCATTTGGTAGAAAAGACCGGGCATGCATATTTTTGCTATGACAAAAATATGCAGCCGGCCTGGTCTAACGATAAAGTTCATGTAAGCCCCGACCCTTCGATTTATACCTATTCAGATGCATTTTGTGCCAAGGGATTGGTTGCAGCAGCCGCCCAGCATGATGTGGGAAATCTTTCTCACCATCTGTCATATTTAGCGCGGGTGATTCAATCGGTTGAAGATGGTTTCTTCCAGATGGATGAAACTGCTCCTTCTCATCCATCCAATCTTTTAAACCAAAAAAGAAGTTTTGGCCCCTTCATGATTTTGCTCGGAGCAGCTGGATTATTGAAAAATGTCGGCCGCTCAACCGAGGCTGACTTTGCCTATCGCTTCATTGATATTGTTTTGAAGCGTCACTTAGACCTTGAGAACTATTTGTTGTGCGACGTCGAAAAAGAGGATGAATGCAATCCGGGTCATGCCATCGAATTTGTCGGATTTGCCTTGGAGTTTTTACCCCATGACGCTGATCCCGCCTTGGTAAAAACTTTAGAAAAAATTCTTCTGAACTCTTTTGAAAAAGGTTTTAAGAAACCCGGTATTTGTTTGAGTCTGTCGATTCAAACTGGTTTGTCTTTAAGCCCAAATTGTCCCTGGTGGTCTTTGCCTGAAACCATTCGTGCTGCTGCTCTATTGTATGAACGCACACAATCTTTGAAAGTTTTGGAAGTTTGGAAAACTGCACATCAGGCGTTTTTTGAGCTTTATTGGCAACAACCCAAGTCCATGGCTTATCAGACGATGACCTCCCAAGGACCCGTTGATTTTGTACCTGCCACTCCGGACTTAGATCCTGGTTACCACACCGGCCTGAGCTTGCTGTGCGCTTCTAAGGTTGCGGCTCAACTTTCAATGTAGATTAAAAACCGTCCACACACCATGACGGGCATTTATCGGACCACTGTAGCCACAAATTTTTGGTTTCCCGGACCATCGTGATGTGAGTGCTTTAAGACTGCAGTTTCAAACCGGCATCGGTTGTCCGGCGTCAGACGCCGTCAGACCTGTTGATGCTCACGCGGCAGACCGCACCTGGGGATTGAGCAGCTCCAGCGGCTCACCCTTGAAGTAGGCCAGCAGCCCCTGAACCGTCGAACGATAGAAGCCGCTGAAGGTCTCACGCGTGCCGTAGCCCAGATGGGGCGTGAGTACCACCTGGTCCATCGCACACAGCGGGTGATCAGGCGCTAGCGGCTCGTTCTCGAAGACGTCCAGCCCGGCGCCGGCCAGCCTGCCACTTGCCAGCGCCTCGACCAGCGCCGCCTCATCGACGATGGGACCGCGTGCAGTATTAACCAGCAAAGCCGTGTGCCGCATCAGCGCCAGTTCGGTCCGGCCCACCAAGTGGCGCGAACGCTCACTGAGGACCACATGCACGCTCAAGACGTCGCTTTGCGCAAACAGCGCCTCCTTGGCAACGCGCTGCACGCCAAAAACTGCCGCGGCCTCGGTCGTCAGGTTGGGACTCCAGGCAATGACCTGCATTCCAAAAGCCTGGCCGATGGCAGCCACGCGCTGGCCCACGCGGCCTAGCCCCAGCAGGCCCAGAGTTTTGCCTTCGAGTAGCAGGCCCAGGGTGTTCTGCCAGCGTCCGGCACGCAGCTGGCGGTCCTCTAAGGGCACGTGCCGCGCCACTGCCAGGATCAGCGCCCAAGTCAACTCGGGCGTAGCGTTACTGGCCTTGAGGTGGGCCGAGACGTTGGTCACGGCAATGCCCCGCTCGGTGGCGGCCGCCAGGTCCATCGTGCGATGGGTTTTGCCCGTGACCGTCATGAACTTGAGATTCGGCAGGCGTTCGATCAGTGTGCGCGGCATGGCCGTGCGCTCACGCAGGTGGCACAGCACGTCGTAGGGGGCCAGGGCTTTGGCGGCATCATCGAGGTTGGGCAAGGCGTGGCGAATCACGTCGACCTGGCACAAGCCATGCAACACCGACCAATCGGCCAGCTCTTGTGACACGCCAAGGTAGTCGTCGAGCACCGCCACACGCGGCAAGGATGCGGTGCTTATGGCGCCACCCTGATCACGCCGCAATCGCCTTCGAGCGCGATCTCGGTGCCAAACTGGCGGGACAGGCGCGCGATGCGCGCAAGGATGCGCTGCGCCGCCTCGCCGCGTGCGAGCACAGGCCGCCCACGCTGAGCGCGCGGCAGGCCATGCCCCAACACCAGCGGGTGCAGGCGCACGGCGGACAGCCGCCCATCCACAAACTCGCAGACTGCGGCGCAGCTTTCCCAGAACTCAGGGGAAGCCGGAAAGCCGCGCGTGTCGTTGCCGGTTCGCGCATCAAGAAACTGCGAAGGCGTGGCACCCGCATCGAGCCCAAAGCGCCCATAGGCCTCAGCCGGAAAGGCATCGATGGTCTCGTTCTGAAAGATGAAGTTGCCAAGGCTGTAAAGGATGGGGCAGCCCTTATAAATCTCTGCCCCCAGTGTCAGGTGGGGCCCGTGGCCTACCACCGCGTGCGCGCCGGCATCAATGGCCGCACGGGCAAACTGCGACATGAAGGCCGCAGGTTCATCGAGCTCCACATCGGTGGCTGCTGTCAGCCGACCTGCCTCGCCGAAGTCGTGGTTGTGGAATGAAAAAATTACCCAGTCAGCCTGCTTGCGTGCCTCGCGGATCCAACGCAGGTTGGCCTCGGCGTCCCCCGCATCGACCCGCGTGGAGGTGCCGAAATGTTCGCCGCGTCGAAAGCGCGTGCCCAAAAGCATAAGGCTGTCGGGGTCGTCAGCCGGCACCTCGCTGGCGCTATAGAACATGCTGCGATGGCGCACCCGCTCCTGGGTCAGACCCAGTTCGTCGCTGACGCGGCGAAGCGCCGCCAGCGCCGCATCGTCAACGGTGTGAGAGGTGGCAAAACCCAGCGGGTTGATGCCGGGGCGGCCTGCGCAATCAGCACGTGAATCGGCCGCGCGGTTCCAGGGCCTATAAAACGAAGTGGCCGATACCACGGCCACCCGCCCAGCCGGTGTATCGACATAGGTCGGCCGGCGCGCCTCCATCAACGTGCGACCGGCACCCGAGGCCGGGATGCCCGCGCGCTTGAGGTGGTCCAGCGTGGCCAGGATGCCGGGCACGCCGTAATCAGTGGTGTGGTTGTTGGCCACCGAGACCACATCGATACCCATCCACTTGAGATCCTCGAGCAGCGCCGGCGGCGTGGTCATTGGCGTGCCCTGGGTGAAGTTGGGGACGCCCTCGTGCGGTTCGCGCACAGTGCTCTCGAGGTTAGCAAAGGTCACGTCGGCCGAGCCAAGTAGCTTGGCCAGCGCCAGGTAGTCAGGCTCGCCATAGGGCTTGAGGGCACGCGAGAGCATCGCGTCGCCGACCATCGCTATCGAGATGCGACCACGTTGCGCCTCGTACAGCAACGGAGCGTTCATTCGAGGCTGCCGATGGTTTCGTAAATCAGCTTGCCGGTGCGCGAGGGGAAACCTCCGCGAACGGCACCGGCGCTCTGGTCCTGGAATATCGTGTGCATACCGGCGCTCAACGTGCGGCTATTGGGCACCGACATCCACATGCGCAGCAAATGGCGCTTTTTTTCTGCCTCGTCGTAGTCTTCAAACGCAGTGCGCGAATGGACCGTGACATGGTTGTTCAGCAGCTGAATGTCACCGGGCTTGAACATCATCGAGAAGTGAAATACCTCGCTGCCTGCCAGGCTATCGAAAAGCGCCAAGGCCTCTTCCTGCTGCGGGGTCAGGCGCGGCACGTCCTCGAAACGCTGGGCCGAGATGATGTGCGTACGCACGTAGCGGCATGAAAACTTGCCCCCGTGCTGGTTGAAGATTGGCTGCTGGTAGTACGGCGTCGTACCAGGAACCTCCTGGGACTGCCAGCTCCAATAGAACGGCTGGTAAAGCACCTCGAGCAGATCAGGGCGGATGCGGGCGATCTCGTTGTGCACCGCCACCGAGCTGGCGATCATGCTCAGGCCGCCAGAGCGCGCAGTGCGCAGCACGAACAGGCCGACGACGTCGCAGCTGTCGGTGTGGTAGGTGAGCTTCTGATTGGAGGTGTAGCCACGGCCGTTGGGGCTGTTCATGTCGACGTTCATGTTGCGCACGTCGCCCAAGATGTCGCCATTGGCGCTTTGCGAGACAGCCGTGCCCATGTGCTTGCCCAGGCCCCAGTACAGCAGGCGCAGGTCGCCCTTGTCGTATTCGGCGGCAGGAAAGCCGCGGATCAGGAACAGGCCTGCGCTGTTCTCCAGGAAGTCGCGGCAATGGCCCACCAACGCCGACAGCGTGGGCAGCGGGAAGTCTTCGCGGGTCATGGTCGCCAAAGTTTTGCCCAGAACCTTGACATGGGCCAGTGCCGAGCGCAGCTCGGCGACTTCGTCGCCAGTCAGCTCATGGATCCAGTCCTTGCGCGCTGCCATTTCAGCTGCGCGCCAGTCTGCCGGGGTCTCGATCACAGAATGTCGGGTCAGGGTGTCGGCCATATTGCTTGATATCGTCAGTCGGCAATGGTGCCAGTCAATCGGATGATGGCGCCCCAGCGCTCCTTTTCTTCCAGCGTGAAGCGGGTAGCCTCGGCCGGCGTGTTGGCGATCAAGTCGCGCACATCAAAGCCCTTGGTGCCCTTGCCTACATCGCCCTGCCGGAGAGCGTCGGCAATGGTCGCCTGCAGCTTGTTGACGATGGCCGCTGGCGTCTTAGGCGGCGCGACCAACCCGGTCCAGGAAACCGAGACGAAGCCCGGCAAGCTCTCTGCCAGGGTCGGCACGTCGGGCAGCGCGGGGTGTCGCTTAGCGCTGCCCACGGCCAGCACGCGCACCTTGCCGTCCAGGATCTGCGGCATGGCCGTGGCCAGACCCTGGAACATCATCTCGACCTGCCCGCCCAGGAGGTCTGAATATGCCGGCGGACCGCCTTTGTACGGTACGTGGGTGATGCGCAAGCCGCTCACTTGCTTGAGCAATTCGCCGGCCAGGTGGGTGGTCGAGCCCGAGCCGCTAGAGGCGTAATTGAGCTTGTCGGGGTTGGCCTTGGCATAAGCAATGAACTCTTGCAACGTCTTGGCCGGCACCTTCGGGTGCACCAGAAGAACGTTAGGGTTGGCCGCAATGACTGAGATCGGCACAAAGCCGTCGGAGTCATACGACAGCTTCTTGTAAAGGCTCTTGTTGATCGCCAGCGGCCCGGGCGGTGAAAGCAGCAGGGTGTAGCCATCGGGTGCGGCGCTGGCAACGTACTCGGCGCCAATGTTGCCGTTGGCGCCGACGCGGTTGTCAACGATAACGGGCTGACCCAGCTTGGCCGTCAGGCGCTCGCCGATGATGCGCGCCAGCGTGTCGGCCGCGCCGCCTGCGGGAACCGGCACAACGATACGGATCGGCTTGATGGGGTAATCCTGTGCCAGTGCCAAAGCCGGTGCAGCCAGGACCAGCCCCGCAGCAAGCAGCTGACGGCGGGAAAGTACGGTCAATCTCATGACTTGTCTCCTACGTTTGATGTTGATGAATTTGGTGATAAAAAACCAGAGCCGGCAGTCCGACGACGGGCGCCTCTACGGTGGCGCCCAGCGACTGAAAACATGCCACTTACAGGATCAGCATCTCAGTTTACCCAACCATGACGAGGGTTAGCACGAAAAATCAGCTGGCTTAATCGATAGTTGAATGGAGAAACGTTTCAGCGCCCCTCTATCGCCCGCTGCCGAGCCACATCTAGATAGTGTCCTTAGTCCAACTTGATCATTTCGCTGACGATGCGTTTGACATCTTTTTCGTATTGAATCCGGTCTTCGTTACTAGCGCCCAGATTGCCGGTGATTGTCCCAATGCCAGCCATATTCCGAGCGAGGGGCGTTAACTTTCCCCAATGAAAGCTATGGCCAGAATTGGGGTAAAGCGTTGCCTTGACGGGGCGCCCCTTTTCTGATTGCTGCGCAACCCACTCTTTGAT
>CAMBWM010000014.1 GCA_945871335.1 Polaromonas sp. YR568
TTGTCAGGCTTTGATCCCTGCCACCCAAGTGTGTCTTTCAAAATCCCCGCATCCCTTGCTAATTCAAAAAAACCACCGTTGGTCATCGCCGTGCATGGCGGTGGCGGGCGGGCTGATGCTGAGACCATAACCAATGCATTTTTTGAAAAAGGAATGGCTACTTTGATTTTCGATGCCTACAAACACAACGGTGTTCCACCGCGCACGGGAAACGCTTACAGGCAAATGATGCTCTACAAAGTCGCGCTGCAAGCCTACCAATGGGCATTGACGCGACAAGATGTTGATGTCCAAAGAATCTATCTGTACGGAATTTCTAATGGTGCATCCGTGGTGATCAATATGGCTTCTGTCGTGGATCCAAAGCATGTGCAAGGCGTTTTCTCGGAGGCGCCTACACCTGTTGGAATTGGTTATCCATGGGAAATCCAAGTACCAGTGCTCATTGCATTTGGTAAGGAAGATGATCTTGGTGCTCGCGTGGGGCAGCGTCGTTGGATGATTTCTGACCCATGCAGATTCACTGTAAAAACTGCTGATGCACCGAGCGGAACGGCTGACGACTGCAGCCAATCAAATCCCTCTGGAACAATGCTGACTACGCTTCAATGGGCTGAAAAAGTGAAGGTAAAAAACAATGCCAAACTAGAAATTAAGTACTTTGACGATGTGGCGCATGGCGCTTTCCTCGGCCCCTTAAAAGTTCAAACCGCGCAGCAATTTGCTGCTAGTAGGGGTTTTCAGATGCCGGCGGATATGGGTTGGAGTGAGGGCGGAACTCCTGCGGGCCAACAAGCTATCTTGCGTAACGCATTGCAATTTTTCGGAGTTACGCAGTAACGATAAGCATTGGTATTCCCCCAATTTACTAGACACTTTTCATAGCGCAGTGGACTTCCCAGCTTGCAACAATTTTAAGTTGACTAAGCGTCACTCTTCGCTATGTTGAAGAGGTAGCATTGTGCTAATCACTCAAATTACGCCCACAAAGCTCGCGACTTGTGAGCGTTTCGTTTGGCGGTCTGCCGGTCTTAGTAGTGATAGCGGCCTTGCAAGAATTCGACCCGGTCGGATTTGATCAGGTAGACACAGCGATGCTCCTGCGTAATACGCCTGGACCAGACATCAGGACCCAGATATTTCAGCGGTTCGGGCTTGCCGATGCCATCGAAGGGGTCGCGCAAGATAGCCTGTACCAACTCCAGCAGCCTCTTGGCGGTGCGACGGTCCGTCTCAACCCAGTGCTGCAGGTCCTCTAAAAACTCCGGGTGGCAGACCGCGATTCGATCGCCTTTAGGCATCTACGCCCACCAGTTTTCTCAGGTGGGCTATGGTCGTGGGCGCAATTTTTTTTGAGCGTGCACGCGACAGCGCAGAAAGCAGACGCTCAGCGTTCTTCTCAGAGCGCAGCAGGTGCGCGGTCTCCACCAGGCTCTCGAGTTCATCGGCAGCAATCATGGCCACATCGCCCCCGGTGCGACGGCGCACCAAGATGACCTCCCGGTCGTCGACGGCGCGATCCATAAGCGACTTCAACTGCTCTCTGGCCTGGCTGTAAGTGGTTTCAATGGTCATCGTGAGCTTTCTCTAGTTGGACAGGAGTATTGTACAGTTAGATAGATTGCCGCCTCCATCAAGGAGTTGGGCTTTACCAACCCGATTTTGGTGGGCGCTGATGGCGTGATCGTCGCAGGACATGAAGTGGCAAGATCGATACCCCCCTGATACCGAACATCATCTAAGTCCAGGTGTAACCGGGTCATAGCAGGCCAACAAAGCTGCTGGCACCTGCGGCACTTGCATCGCCAGGTGCTGGCGGATTCGGGGTCCGGGTTGCCATGGCGCCGTGCTGCCGCTCCAAACGGCGCGCTCAGGTAGGCGCATGCCCTTAGGCACGGCCTGCAGCACAACAACAGCGGGGTTGAGCCGCGCAAAGGCTAGCTCTGCCAGCAGCCAGTCGCCTTGCTGCTGCAATTTGACAAGGCTGGCATTGCGCGAGTCGGGCGGGCTGTGGTCAGCTATCAGGGTCAATACTTGCTCGGCTGCAGGGCTGGCATTGCTCAGTTGCTGCACGGCGCTGCAATCACGCCAAAGTTGGTTCTTGTGATCAGCCAGCCAGCCAATGACATCATGTTTTTTGCCTTGCCACACGCCAAAGTAGCGGCCGTCCTGGGCTTCAACATCGACATGTGCGTTGATCACGCCAAGTGTGGTCAGCACTAGCAAAGTGGCGGCAACGTGACGTTTCAAGGGGCTTGTCTTGCAGACCGTGTCAATGCCCGTCAGGCGTGTTGGGCGCGGTCACTGGAGGCGTTGGAGAAATCGCTGGTTGAGCTTTGGCGCCGCTTGGGCTGCGACTTTCGGCTGAGGGTGCGTGGCACATTTTTTGGCCATCCCATTGCTGACCACACCAGCAGTGGCCCTCGGCGTTAATGATGCAGGTGCCGCTTCCGCAGCATCGAGAGTCTTCGGTCATAGGTATTCTGGGGAGGGTGAGCAAAAGCTGTCTATAAGCCAGACTGCAATCGGGTAGCTGAGGTTCAATGAGCTACAACGAAGCAGAGGCGTCAGGAAATCTAAGCGCTGTGGCCCTTGATGTAGGTCTCTAAAAACCCGATTTGCTGACCCATTTGGCGAATGCTGTCCTTGACGACATCACCAATTGATATCACGCCGACGACCCGCCCGGCTTCCACGACGGGCAGATGGCGAAAGTTGCGAGACGCCATCAAGCCCGTGCAGGCCTCGATGGGATCTTGAAGCTTGACGGTGACAGGGTCGACGGTCATGACGTCCTTGACCAGCACTTGCTTGGCATCCAGGCCAGGTAAGAGCACTTTGATGGCGCAGTCGCCCTGCGTGAGGATGCCCAATAACTTGTCGTCGTCAATAACCAAGATCGCTCGGACTCTTTTATCGCGCATCAGTTGCAGGGCAACGACCACTTTTTCATCGGGTTTGACGCTGATGGTGACGGTGGGTTGCGGCTTTTGCGCTAAGCATGTTTTTACGCTGGTCATATGGTTGCCTGTTGAAAATGTTGTTATTTGTTGGAATTATTTTCGCATGCGCTAGGAATTTGCGCATCCCTCAACTGAATCTTAAAAATAGCCCTAAATCAATCGCGATTGCGCAAATTGCTGATCACCCAGCAGGCCACCGCAATCAGCAAAATAGAGCCACTTTCGTATAAAAGTATAGAGGGGTCTCCGTCCTTCCCCTGGAGGATGATCAGACGACTCAATGCCGTCATGGCAATGAACAAAGGAATGGTGATTGGAATCTTGTGACTGCTGTAGAAAGCGCCAAGCATGCCCAAAACTTCGGCATAGATGAACATCAGCAGCAGATCTTTCAGCGCAACGCTGCGCTGCTCGATCAGCAACATGACTTCTTGCACCATGGCGCCGACCGTAAAAAGAGCGATAGTGACCAGAAAACACTTTTCAGTCACGTCAATAATGCGTTTGATCAACATCGAACTCTCCTGCCTTAGGGGTTTAATTTTCAATGTTATCAAACGGAACCAACGGCTCTAGTTGGCGGGGTCCTTATGCAAACTTAGGCTTCGCCGGCCAGCAAGCAAAAACGCGCCTTTCGGCGCGTTTTTTAATTTTCTACAAACCCTCAAGAAACTTTTAGCCTCTGCGCTGCTTATCCCGCACCAAGGCCAGGCAATGTGAACGGTTGCCGGTGATTTTTTCGCAAGGGTAGGAGTTGCCCGTTGAAACGGCCTGGCAAAAGAACACGCCGTTTGTGGATGACATGCCGTCGCAGACTTTGATTTCTTTTTTGATTGAGGCCATGCAGATAACCTGCTGGTCTTTGTTCGCAAATTTCTCGCAGCCCCCGTCTTGGGCTTGGCTCAGCGAGGGCGCGAGCAAGCTCAATACGAAAAATATGTTGAAAAGTGAAAAACGCATAACTCAACCTTTTAAAGTCGAGTAATGCTATGAATCCGGGCTTTAAGGCGTTTTAATTGTTTGCAAGCCGTAATGTTTTGTTACAGCTTTGTAATCTAGTCAGTCGCCGCAGGGAAGGGTGCACTCGAATGTCACCCAACTTTCATCTTCGACATGCATTTTCAGAGCGCCGCCGTGAGCAGTGACAATTTCCCGGCACAAACTCAAGCCCAGGCCAGAGCCAGAAACCTGGGTGAATTCCTGTTTGTCGGTTTCGCGGAACCTGTAAAAGCGCTCAAAAATACGATCGTCCAGGCCCGATGTTGACAAATGCGTGGTGTTGCTGAGGCTGAAGACGAGCTTGTTCTCGCTGATTAGCGCTTTGAATTGAACCTGACCCTGGGGCCGGTTGTACTTCACGGCATTGCCAAACAAATTGCTGGTGAGCTGCCAGATGAGTTCGTTGTCGCCCTCGAATGTGATGCCGCTGGGTATGTCCATTGAAAAAGTCAGGTCCTGATGCTGAGCTTTGAGGTCATCAACCATCTCACCGACCATGTCGTTGAGCTGAATGGGCTGAATCTCCAGACTCACCCGCCCGGCATCGGCCTGTGAAAGCACCAGTAACTTGTTTGAAATTGAAATGAGCCGCTCAACTTCTTCAGCCACCAGCGACAGCTGAATTTGCAACTCTGATCTGTCGGGAGCCTGGTTCACCAGCCGGTGCAGGTAGCCCCGGATGATGGTCAGGGGTGTGCGCAGTTCGTGGGCAGCATCGCTTGAAAACCGGGCTGCCAGCGCGTAGTTCCCCCTTAAACGGTCAATCAGTGCATTGAAGTAGCCAATGAAACCGGCAAATTCATGGTAATGGTTTTCAGGGGAGATGTGCGCGCTGGGGTTCTTGATATCAATGGTTGCAAAAGCTTGTTGCAGCGTTTGAACAGGTTTCAGCGCAGCTCTCGTCAACACAATCGTGACCAACACAATGAAGCCCAGCAGCATGGGCCAAAGGTTGCGCAAGATGCCGTCGCGGGTTTGCAAGATACCTTCGGCTGACCTGGTCAAAACATTTTTGTCAATGGCCACATAGAACTGGCCCTGCGGATATGGCGTTCGCAGAATGCGCCAGTCCTGCGCACCGGCCTTGAGATCGGCCATTTCAAAGGGCTGAGCCGTGCTTTGGCCATCCAACGGTGTCCACACGGGGGCTGCGGCTGTCAGCTTCAGGGCCAAAGCTTGTGCAGCGTCTGTGCTTGCAGGATTTTTATCTGCCCAGACCAGCATTTCACCAGGCCGTAGATCGTCCAGAGATTTTTCCAGGTAGCTTTTGATCTGCGCGGTATTGAGCGGGCCCGGGGCGGCCTGCAGTTCACGCGCCGCGTGGCGGGCCAGCACTTCGCTGAAGTGACCATGCAAGGGCTCAAACGCCGAGTTGGCCACCAGCAGCCTCGAGGCACCGCTGAAGGCCACAACGCACAGCGCCACAGCCAGAAAAACATGTATTCGAAAAGAACGGCGCATGGTGTTTAAGGGTTGTTGAGCCGGTAACCTACGCCCCGGATAGTCTCAATGGGAAAAACCTCAAGTGAATTCGGGTCGGCGTTGGACAGCTTTTTGCGCAGCCTCTGAATGCAGACGTCCACCACGTTGGTGCCGGGGTCGAAATCCACATTCCAGACTTGCTTGAGAATTTGCTGCCTGGAAAAAATCTGACCCGGCGACAGCAACAGGCACTCCAGCAACACGTACTCTCGTTGAGTCAACACACTGCTGCGCATACCCCATTGGGCCACCCGGCTAAATCGATCGAGTGTGATGCCGCTTTGCGCAATGGTGCTGGCATCGCTGCCCGATTTTCTGGCGATCAGTATTTTGACGCGGACAAGCAGCTCCTCAATAAAGAAGGGCTTGACTAAAAAGTCGTCTGCACCGAGCTCAAATCCGCTCAGCCGGTCTGCCAGGTCGGTTTTGGCTGTCAACAGGATCACTGGTGTGCTCAGACCCTTGCGCCGTATTTCAGTCAAGATCTGAAACCCGTCCATCATGGGCAGGGCCACATCCAGCACAAGAGCATCAAAATTTTTGATCAGCGCGGTGTTCAGTCCTCTAAAACCATCAATTTCGTGATGAACCACGAAACCGGCAGATTCGAAGCCCGTGACAATGAAGTCAGCGATGCGTTGTTCATCTTCAATAAGCAGGATATTCATGCAGATATTCTGCCTTGGAGCGCCTGCGACCGATTAGCGACTGTCGAGTTTCCCGGTCTGCAGGTTTTTGAACGTGAGCGCGGAGGTCGCAGTGTTGGTGTCTACCCGGCGGGCACCGTCAAAGCGACGGTTCCAGTAGGCGGCACCCAGGCTTTCAATGCGTACTTCGGCGCCCGGCTTGGGTGAGTGAATGAACTTGCCATCGCCCACATAAATGCCAACATGGCTGTAGGCGCGGTGCATGGTGTTGAAAAACACCAGATCACCTGGGACCAGTTCTTTTTTGTCGATGCGCTGCGTGTCAGCGGCTTGTTGTTCGGCTTTGCGGGGAAGGGCCAGCCCGATCGTCTGCTCGAAAATGGCTTTGACAAAGCCGCTGCAGTCAAAGCCGGTTTCTACCGAGCCGCCCCCGCGTTGGTAAGGCACGCCCAGAAAGCCCATGGCGTGAACCACCAGCTCAGAGGCTTTGTTGGTGACGCTTTGGCTCGCCTGCGTCATTTGTGAAAGCAGGCCTTTGTTGGCCAGCCAGCTGTCAAGCTCGTCAATGCTTGGTGCCGCTTGCGCTGGGGCGCTCATCATCAGGGCCGAAGCCATCAAAACGGCCAGCACTGAGGGTGCAAAACAAGGTGCGGACGAAAAACGATACATCGACGGAGCTTACTGAGCTGACCGGTTCCCGTCAAGCCCTGCCTCCAGCAGGCCTGCCCTCTGAGTTGCGACCTATAAAATAAACGCTTCATTTAACCCGTGAGCCTGTGTGTCTGACAGTTTCAAAGTTTTTGTCCAATATTTGTTGCCCAAACAAGCGCTCACGGCTTTTGCCGGTTGGGTGGCTTCGCGCCAGCGCGGCCGTGTCACCACCGCGCTGATCCGCTGGTTCGTCGGCAAGTACCAGGTGAACATGGCCGAGGCTGCCAACCCGGACATCGGCAGCTATCTGAGCTTCAATGATTTTTTCACCCGGGCGCTGCGCCCCGGTGTCCGGCCCTTGGCCGATGCCACGCTGATTTGTCCGGTTGACGGTGCCATCAGCCAGTTCGGCGTGATAGAGGTTGAGCAGATTTTCCAGGCCAAGGGTCACCAGTACTCAAGCACTGCGCTTGTCGGCGGTGATGCGGCGCTGGCCGCGCAGTTTCGCGGCGGCAGTTTTGCCACCCTCTACCTCAGCCCGCGTGACTACCACCGCATTCACATGCCCTGCGATGGCCGCTTGCTGCAAATGGTCTACGTGCCTGGCGATTTGTTTTCGGTGAACCCGGTCACTGCGCGCGGCGTGCCGGGCCTGTTTGCACGCAATGAGCGTGTGGTCTGTGTGTTTGAAACCGCGCTGGGCCCCCTGGTTTTGACACTCGTGGGCGCCACCATCGTGGGCAGCATGGCGACAGTCTGGCACGGCGTGATTGATCGTCAGAGTACGCTGCGCCAATGGCATTACGACAGCCAGACCGCCCCAGTGCTGCTGAAAAAGGGCGAGGAAATGGGCCGTTTTTTGCTTGGTTCCACAGTGGTGATGTTGTTTCCCCCAGGGGCCATGCAGTTCAATCCCGCATGGCATGCCGGCGGGCCGGTGCAGCTGGGTCAGGCCATGTCTGCGCAAGGCTTGCCTTGAGCTACACCGTGCGTTTGTTTGCTTATGAGGATGTGAGTGATGAACAAAAACGTCAGGCTGAGCAACGCTTTTGCAAGGCTTTGAACGATGCGCTGGGCGATGCCGCATTGGTGTTGCCGGTCTTCACGATGTACCGCCGATTGGTGGCTTTGCATGGCGACTCGCCTTCCCCCGATGCCTTGAGCACTGAGGAGCTGGAGCTGTTCAGCCAGTGGCAGGCTGCCGAGTCAGCCGCGCTGACGGCGGCTTTGGGCCCGCATCGCTACATGGGCGACGCGGAATTCGACATCAGGGAGTGAGGTCGTCAAAACCATCAGCCTGCGCTGCCAGCGCCTCACCCGCAGGGCGAACACGGCGTTGGCCGTTCTTGGCTACCACTTCGACAAAAACCTGCGCGGCGCCTTCGGCCGCGGCCGCGTCCATGCGCTTGATGATTTCTGCTAAGTGCACCGGCTCGGCGTTTTCTTCGGCGTTGCCGAACTTGCAGTCGAAGTCCCAGAAGTCCACACCGGCCGGCAACGGCACGCGGCGCTGGCGTTTGACGTACTTGCGAACCTCGTGCTTGATGGCGTCCATCACGCGGTCCGGGTGTTTGCCTTCGACCTGAAGCTTGAACGTTTTTCTCACGGAAGACCTTCATACTGCGAAATGCTGTTGTGTACCTTGCAGCGCTTGGTAAGCGCCTCAGGAAAGGCCACGATTATGCGGCCTGAGACTGCGCTTCCAGGTGCCGGCGCGTAAAATCGCCGCTTCGCCTCACCGCTTACGTGGGTCCCGTCGATCCCAGCCAGAGCCCCGGCGGCTCAGAATTCCTCCAGCATGTCCTTTTCTGCCCTCGGTCTGTCGCCGACCCTTCTTCGCGCACTGGCCGACCAGGGCTTTGACACACCCACGCCGGTACAGGCCCAGGCCATTGGCTTGGTGCTGGACGGGCGTGATCTGCTGGTCTCGGCCGAAACCGGCTCGGGCAAGACGCTGTCGTTTTGCCTGCCATTGCTGCAAGCACTGGCAGAAAACCAGGTGCCGGCAGCGGGACGGCAGAGACGGGTCAGGACTTTGATTTTGGTGCCTACGCGTGAACTCGCCGTGCAAATCGGCGAGGTGGCGCGTCAGTTGGCCCGGCATGAGGCGCAGGCAGTCAAAGTCACAGTGGTGTTTGGCGGCGTGTCCATCAACCCGCAGATGATGGGTTTGCGTGGCGGCGCTGACATCGTGGTCGCCACGCCCGGCCGTCTGCTGGACCTGATCGATCACAACGCGCTGTCGCTGTCGGCTGTGCAGACCCTGGTGCTGGACGAGGCTGACCGCTTGCTGGACCTGGGCTTTGAACAAGAGCTTCAGCGCATTCTGTCGCTGCTGCCTGCGAGGCGGCAAAACCTGTTTTTTTCGGCCACCTTGCCGCCTTCTGTGACGGCGCTGGCCGCCGGGCTGCTGCAGTCGCCGGCCCGCGTGGACGTGGCCCCCGTGGTGCTAGACATCGCTGCCATCGCTCAGCAGGTGATCGAGGTGGACGCCCCGCGCCGCACCCAACTGCTGCGCCACTTGATTGCCCATCGTGGCTGGAGCCGGGTGCTGGTGTTTGTGGCGACCAAGCACGCTGCCGAGATGGTGGCTGACAAGTTGCGCAAGGCAGGCCTCACGGCGGAGCCTTTTCATGGCGAGCTGAGCCAGGGCAAGCGCACGCAGGTTTTACTGGACTTTAAAAATTCAGACGTTCAGGTGGTCGTGGCGACCGACGTGGCGGCGCGCGGCCTGGATGTGTCGCAGCTGCCCGTGGTGGTCAATTACGACTTGCCGCGCTCGGCGGTGGACCATGTGCACCGCATCGGCCGCACGGGGCGCGCTGGCGAGTCGGGCCTGGCGGTGAGCTTTGTGAGTGCGGGCAGCCAAGCCCACTGGCGCCTGATTGAAAAGCGCCAGGGTCTGAGTGTGGCGCGTGAGCAGGTGCCGGGTTTTGAGCCGACTGAAGTGGCGCCAGCGCTTGCGTCATCGCAAACTCGCAGTGCTACAGGCGAGTCCACCGGGGGGGTCAAGGGCAAGCGCCCGAGCAAAAAAGACAAGCTGCGCGCCGCTGCAGCGCTGACGGACCCCGCCCAGAACAGCTGAGGCCTCTGGGTTCTTACCGGAGTTCGGTTGCTGACCCGGCAGTCCGGGCACGGGCTGCGGACCTTAGAATCTAGAGCCTCCAGCCGCCCGGCTTTAACCTACCCGATTTGTCATCCATTGAACGCTACCGACACCCCTTTGCTGCCGTCCGGCGACGAACTTGAACCCGCTGATGAGCCGTCCCGGCTGCAAGAGCCACGCTTGTGGCGCGCTGACGGCTGGACTGCGAAGGTCATCAAAAACGAAGACGATGACGGCTGGGCCGTGGCCATGATCAAGGATGGCGAGCCCGAGCCGGCGCTGATCGGCCCCTGGACCATGGGCCGCGACAAGAAGAACCCCAAACCGCTGGACGGTCCGGCTTTCATCACTCTGGTCAAAACCGCCTCTGAGTTTGTGCGCCGGCACGAGCAGCAACTGCACGCCGAGCTGCACCAGCATATCGAGGTCAGCGCCGCCGCCGGGCGGGTGGCCGTCTCGCTGGACATCGTGCCCGACGAAGACAACCCCTACGCAACGCTCAGCGCACACAACGAGGCCGGTGAGCTGCTGGCCCAAGTGCGCGTGGCGGCTTCTTTCAAGCTCAACCGCGCCTGCGCGATGGCCTGGGCTGACAGTCGGTTCAAGAAACCTTGATGGGGGTGACAGCGCTTCGCGGCGCCGCACGCGCTTGCGGCATTGACTTTGGTACGTCCAACTCCACCGTGGGCTGGAGCCGGCCGGACCAAGGCGCCTTGCTCGCACTCGAAGACGGCAAGCTGACGCTGCCATCGGTGGTCTTTTTTCATGCCGAAGACGCACACACCAGCTACGGCCGCGCCGCACTGGCCGATTACCTGAGCGGTGACGAAGGGCGCATGATGCGCTCGCTCAAAAGCCTGTTGGGCACTTCGTTGATGGATGACTTCACCGAAGTGATGGGCCGCGTGCTGCCCTTTCGTGAATTGCTGGCGCTGTTCATCGGTGAGCTCAAGGCGCGTGCAGAACAGGCTGCCGGCCAGGGTTTTGACAGCGCCGTGCTGGGACGCCCTGTGTATTTTGTGGATGACGACCCGGTGGCCGACCGGCTGGCCCAAGACACTTTGGCCGGCATCGCCCGGGCCACCGGCTTAAAGCACATCGAGTTTCAGTACGAACCAATTGCCGCTGCCTTTGACTACGAATCGCAGATCCGCCGTGAAGAGCTGGTGCTGGTGGTCGACATCGGCGGCGGCACATCTGACTTTGCCCTGGTGCGGCTGGGGCCACAACGTGCCGGTCGGTCTGATCGCAAGGACGATATCCTGGCCAGCGGCGGCGTGCACATTGGCGGCACCGACTTTGACAAGCATCTGAGCCTGGCGGGTGTGATGCCTTTGCTGGGTCTGGGCAGCCAGCTTAAAAGCGGGCTGGACATGCCCTCAGCGGTTTACTTTAATTTGGCCACCTGGCACACCATCTACCAGGCCTACACGCGCAAAGCCTGGGCCAATATCAGCGAGTTAGCGCTGCTTGCCAGTGAGCCGGAGAAGCTTCGAGCGCTGCAAAACCTGGTCCAGCAAAAAGACGGTCACTGGCTTGCTCTGCAGGTTGAGAGCGCCAAGATCCATTTGTCCAGTCATGAAACTGCAACACTGGACCTCAGTCGCATCGGCGCAGGCGCAGACCTCGGCTTGCAACGCAGTGTTTTTGATGTGGCGATCAAGGACCTGGTCGGGCGCGTCGGGCAGACCGTAGAAGCGTTGCTGACACATGCCCAAGTGCGTGCAGATGCGGTGGACACCGTGTTTTTTACCGGCGGCTCTAGCGGCGTGCCACTGCTGCGCCAGCGTGTGGGTGAGTTGCTGCCGGCGGCGCGGCGAGTTGAGGGCGATCTGTTTGGCAGCATCGGCGCCGGTCTGGCGCTCGATGCTTTGCGCAAGTTCGGTTAAGTCGGTGCGCCAAAGCGGCGATGTTCACTCACCGGGTTGTCTACATGAAAGACGCCGTTGACCGGCTCTGACATGGCTATCACGCTGCCCTCGGGCACAAACAGCGGCAGAGTCTCCAGACCTGCAAGCACAGTGTGATGCTGACCTGCCGCCAGAGTGTCGCCATTGTGAAAATTGATCCAAGCTCGCGGGCCTGCCGGTAGGTAGACGCTGCGCGTGCGCTCACCCATTTGCACCACCGGCGCCACCAGCAAGGCGTCGCCCAGCATGAAGTCATCGCAGTCGGTGTAGGTTTTCTCGTCGTCGGGGAAGTTAAAAAAGGTAGGCCGAATGATGGGCTGATGAGCACTGGCCGCTTTTTCAAACAAGGACCACAAGTAAGGCATCAAGCGGTAGCGCAGCCGGATAGCGCTGGCCACATGCGGGGTGACTTCGGCATGCATCCAAGGGACGTTGCTGATGTTGCCGGCCTTCCAAGAGTTCATCACCATGCGCGGGTTCAGGCAGCAGGCTTGCACCCAGCGCACAAACATCTCGGGGTCGGGCAGTGGGCCGGCAAAGCCGCCCACGTCATGGCCGACATTGAACATGCCCGACAGCGACATCTGCAAACCGGTACGGATGTTCCAGCGCAAGGATTCCCAACTGGTGGTGTTGTCGCCTGACCAGGTCTGGGCGTAGCGCTGCAGACCGGGAGAGCCGCCGCGCGTGACGCTGTAAACCCCTGCATGGCCTTCATTGGCCACCTGGGCTTCAAAGCTGGCCCTTGTCATCAAGAGGCCATGCAGCGACCTGGCGCGGTGCATCGGCAGGGCAGTGCCAAAGCCGTTACAACTGGCCGCATCGTCCATGATGGCGTACTCGTTGTTGTCGTTCCAGCCTACGTCAATGCCGTAGTCCAGCACCTGTGCTTTAAGCTGCGTTTTCCACCAGTCAATCGCGGCCGGGTGGGTGAAGTCCAGGTGTGAGCCAACACCGTCCCAGAACTGCTCAACGATGGGCTCGCCAGTGCCCGCGTCATGGATGAAACCCTTTTGAGTTTTGACTCCGGCATAAGCCGGATGGTCGTCCAGCAGGCAAGGCTTGATGTTGGCCACCAGGTGCATGCCAGCTTGCTTGAACTTGGCATTCAGTGTTTTTGGGTCGGGAAACTTGTTCTCGTTCCAGGTGAAGACATAGCGGCGCTTGCCTTTCGAGGAGTAGCCCGAGCCGTAGTGAAACGACGAGCAGGGAATTTTTTCTGCAGCAATGCGGTCAATAAAACCGTTGAGCTGAGCTTGCGCATCGGTTGCGTCGGCCAGGCCCATGGCGGTCTGTGCGTAACCCAGTGACCAGCGCGGCGGCAGGTGCGTACCGCCAATCAATTTGACAAACTGCGCCGTCACCTCGGCCGGTGTGTTTCCGGTCATCAGGTAGTAGTCGAGCTCGCCATCGTCAATCTCGACATAGCGAAACAGCTCATGGTAGTTGTCATGCTCGCAGCCCAGGTCAAAAGTGCAGGCCGCCAGCGTGTCGTAGTAAATGCCCCACCACATGCCACTGGCAGAGCGCGTCATGACAAAAGGCCAGTGTTTGTAAAGTGGGTCGCCCGATTGCGGGTCATAACCGAGTGCGTCCAGGCCCAAGGTGCGTAAGCGGCGGCCGTGCAAATTGAGCGGGCCGGTCTTGTCGCCCAGGCCGTAGTAACGTTCGGCGCGGTCACGCGCCAGGTAATGGCGCACAGCGCCAGTGCGGCTGCTGGTGAAGTAGGCCGATGTCTCGCGGTCGCTGAGCAGCGGCCGGCCTTGCGCGTCTTGCCAGCGCAAGGCCAATGGATCGGCTCGCAAGTGCAGGCGCAGGCTAGCCGTTTTCAAAGTGACTTCGCCGTCCAGGCTCTGCACCTGGGCTGCGGGGCAGCTAAAGCCGCTCAGGTCGTCGCGATCGCGGCCTTCCCAGGGGACATCAGTCCCCGGCGTCGGGGCAATCGCCCAACTGCGGGGCTCGCGGTAGCCTGCGGCGGGGCGCAGCCGCACACGCACCAATTGCTCCTCGAGTACCTGTACGCTGAAGGCTGCGCCGTCGGGCAGGCTCAGATCAATACCGTGCGCCGTGGCGCTCACCAGTTGCGTTTTGCCGAGTTTTTTCATGTGTTCAGCTCTTGCAGGCGCAGGCCGTGTTCGTCAAAAAAGTGCAGTGCAGCCGGAGGCATGCTCAAACGCACGGTCTGGCCGGGTCGCACAGCGGTCTGGCCGTGACAGACCACCTCAAAGTGTGTCTGCGCGTCGCCGGGGGCGGTGTTGGGCATGTTGCTGCACAGTGTGCCGCGCATCAGGCTGGTCGAGCCCATCTGCTCGACTTGCTGCACTTGGTAGCTCAGCGGGCCGCTGTCATTGACCAGCACGTGCTCCGGCCGCAGGCCGACAGTGTGTGAATGCGCCGGTTGAACCAGCGCCGGAGCCGATTGGCGCAGCAGTTCAGCAGGGATGAAGTTCATGCGCGGGCTGCCGATGAAACCAGCCACAAATACATTGGCAGGCTGGTTGTAAAGCGCCAGCGGTGTGCCAACCTGCTCTATTTTGCCGGCCCGCAACACGACGATGCGGTCAGCCAGCGTCATGGCTTCGACCTGGTCGTGGGTGACGTAGACCATGGTTGCCTGCAGCCTGGCATGCAGTTCGCGAAGCTCTGAGCGCATGGACACGCGCAGCTCTGCATCTAGATTAGACAGAGGCTCGTCAAATAAAAACAGCTTGGGTTGGCGAACGATGGCCCGGCCTATGGCCACGCGCTGGCGCTGACCGCCGGAGAGTTGCGTGGGTTTGCGTTGCAGTAGATCTTGCAGCCGCAACTGCGCTGCAGCCGATGCCACTTTGGCCTGAATCTCGGCCTTGTCTTCACCGAGATTTTCCAGGCCGAAAGCCATGTTGTCGTAGACCGTCATGTGCGGGTACAGCGCATAAGACTGAAACACCATCGCGCAGCCGCGGTGCGCGGCAGACACCGCGTTGACATTGACGCCGTCAATCAAAATGTCGCCTGCTGTGGGCGACTCCAGCCCCGAGATGACGCGCAGCAAGGTTGATTTACCGCAGCCCGAGGGGCCGACGAAAACGATGAACTCGCCGTCTTCGACCCGCAGGTCAATGCCGTGCAAGATGGTGGTCTCGTCAAAGCGTTTGACGACACGCGAAAGCTCTAGGTGGGCCACGCTTTTTCCTCTGAAACAGGGTTACTTGACACCCGCACTGGCAATGCCGGTGGTGATGTATTTTTGCAAGAAAGCAAAGACCAGGGTGATCGGAACCAGAGTGATCACCGTCATGGCCAACAGGTAGTTCCATTGGGTGTTGAGTTCCCCCTGGAAAGAATTGAGCGCCAGTTGCAGCGTAAAAAATTCTGAGCGCGAGAGCACGATCAGCGGCAGCAAAAAGTCATTCCAGCGCCACATGACAGAGAAAATAGCCAGCACCGCCAGCGCCGGGGCTGACAGCGGCAGCACAATCTTCCAGTAGATGCGCCATTCGCTGGCGTTGTCCATGCGCGCGGCTTCGAGCAATTCATCCGGAATGGTCAACATGTACTGGCGCAGCAAGAACACGCCGGTGGGTGTGGCAATCGCCGGCAAGATAACGCCCCACAAACTGTTGAGCAAACCCACGCTGTTGATCACCAGAAATACCGGAACCAGCACGATGGTGGGGGGGATCATCAGGGTGGCGATGATCAGCACGAACACCGTTTTTTGGCCTTGAAACTTGTATTTAGACAGCGCAAAAGCAGCCATCGAGTTGATCAGCAGGGTCAGCAACGTGGCCACGACGGTGATGAAGACACTGTTCCACAAATACAAACCAAAGTTGAATTTGCCAAAGAGCTCGGTGTAGTTGGCAAAAGCAAACTTCAGTTCATTGACCGGTTTTCGGTCATTGATGTTGACCTGGATGGGCGCCTCCGGTCTGGCCGGGTCGACCATGGTGGCCATGATGCCGATGCGCCGCACTTGAGCCATCGGCCGCTGCACGCCCTGGTCGTCCCGCGTCATGAAGAGCGGCAGGGGTTTGTCAAAGCCGGCCACTTGCACGGTTTTTTGTGTGTAGGGCAAAAAGGTCGGCGGAAACTGGCTGAGCGCGCTTTCGGTTTTGAGCGAAGACATCACCAGCCACAAGATGGGCGCGAACATGGTGAACAGCCCGACGCTCAGGTACAGGTAGCTGAGCCAGTCGGTCCAGTCAAAACGTTTGAAGCCGCGGCTGCGGGTCAGGAACTTCAGCATGGTGAACCTTCAACGCGCTTTCTGACCGGCCTGCTCGGCACGCGTCAAGCGCAGTTGCGCGAAGGTCAAGAGCATCAGCCCCAGCGCCAGCACCAGAGAAGCCGCCGCCGCCAGGCCGTAAAGGTGAATCTGCTCGGCAAAACCGGTCTGGTAAATGAATTGCACGATGAAGGTGGTGGCCGAGCCCGGCCCGCCACCCGTGAGCACAAAAACCTCGTCAAAAATTTGCACAGCACGGATCATGGCCAGCACCATCACCACAATCAAGTTGGGCATCAACAGCGGCAAGGTGATGCGGCGCAGCACGCGCCAGGGCGAGGCGGCATCCATCTCGGCGGCCTCGTACATGTCTTTGGGGATTGCCTGTAAACCAGCCAACAAAATCAGGGTGTAAAAACCCATGTGCGCCCAGATCGAGACAAAGATAGTCCAGAAAAAAGCCCAGCCGGCGTCAGTCAGCCAATTCACCGGCGCTGCCCCTGCGCCCACCAGCAAGGCATTGAAAACCCCCTGGTTTTGCAGCAGCCATTTCCAGATCAAGGCCACCACCACCGGCGACAGCAGCACCGGATAAAAATACACGCCACGCCAGAAACCCCGGCCGATGATCTTGCGGTTGAGCACCAGCGCAGTGAGCAGCGACAGCAGCACCATCAGCAACACCTGGATCAGGCTGAATTTAACGGTGTTCAAAATGGCGCGCCAAAAAACGTCTTTGCGGCAGGTCTGAATATCGAAGTAATTGCGGCACTCAAGCAGGATCTCGAAATTTTCAGTGCCTGTGTAAGGGCGCTGCAGCGGCATCAGGTTCACGCCGCCCGTCATGGCGTAGCTCAGGTTGATGATGATGGGCAAAAAAGTAAAGAGACCAAAGATCAGCAGGTTGGGCCCCACAAAAAGCCAGCCAATGCGCGAGTTGCCCAGCAAGCGCTGGCCCCAACGGAACAAGGGCTCAAACAGATTGAAAAAAAGCGCCAGCAAGCGCAAAAAAACCGCCACGGAAAAACCTTCTGAAGTAAATCGGGCGCGCCACCGTTGGGGGTGGCGCGCCCGAAGGGGCTGCAGCCAAGGCCGGCAGGAAGCCTGCAGCCGTGGCGCTGTTTTAGCTTAGCTTACTTTTGCGCCTGTTTTACCGCGTCCGTCATGTCCGCACCGATTTTAGTGAACGCCTCGTCTACGCTCATTTCACCGACGATGGCTTGCGTCACACGCGCCACAGTCGGCAGCATGATGGCGCGGTTGAACTTGTAGCCCTGGAACTGGAAAGCCACTGGCGACAGATTCGCTACACCGCTGCTGAAGACGCCCAGTGCCGCACGTGCTGCAGGCGTTGCCGTGGCGTAGTTCACGCCTTTTTTAGCCAAGCCGGAGTGAGCCGGAATGTTCTCAGTCTTGCTGGTGAATTCGCTGTAGTTGGCTTCCTGGGCCATGAACTCGAGGAAGGCGCCCACTTCTTTGGGCGACTTGCTGGTTTTCAGTGCCACCCAGGCTGCGCCGCCGGGGATGCCTGTGCAGGCGGCAGGGCCGCAAGGGTTGGGCACGGCAGCCCAGTCAAATGCATTGCCGATGTCTTTTTGCAGGCGGTTGATTTGCCAGGAGCCCGACAGCACCATGGCGACACGGCCGTTTTTGAACTCACCGATGGAGTCTGCGTAGGTGGAGCCGCCGGAGCCGCCCCAGACTTCCTTGAGCATTGCGCCATCTTTGTGCCAGGCCACAAACTTGCTGACGGCAGTCTTGTAGCCAGTGTCCAGCAGCAGGTCGCCCTTGGCGTCAAAAATCTTGGCGCCGTAGCTGATGGCCGGGCCGGCGAAACGGTGGCCGGAGCGGTCCCAGGCCAGTGCGGCGGGCGTTTGCGTTGCTTTGGAGACCTTGCGGGCGGCTTCAACCCACTCGTCCCAAGTGGCCTTGGGGCCGGGGATGGCGACTTTGGCTTGCTCGAACAAAGTCTTGTTGACGTAGGGGCCGGTCATGGTCAGCTGCGACATGAAGCCGTAAATGCCTTTGTCGGTCGCCGTCGGGCGCAGCCAGGGCAGGGTGGAGCCGAAGTTGGCTTCCATGTAGGCGGCATTTTTCAAATGCGGGCGAACGTCGAGGTAGTACTTGGACAGGCCGCCCAGGTCGGTGACGCGGGCGATGTCGGGGCCCTGGCCTGCAGCGAGCTGCACGGGCAACTGCTCAACGATGGTTTTGTAGGGCACGGTGTCAATAATCACCTTGGTGCCTGGGTTTTGGGCTTCAAAGCGCTTGGCAATGGCGGAGGTGACTTCGCATTCGATGCCGTCTTGGTAGCACATCACGCGGATGTCGCCGGCTTGCGCGGCCAGGGGGAGGGTGGCAAATGCGGCCAATGCGGCGAGTCGGGCTGGGGAATAAGGTGAAAACATAAATGCTCCAAGTTTGAGTAATATCGCCACAGATCTTAGGTTCTTTCATACATCATTCCTGCTATGGTTTCTACCAATGAGCTTGTGCCCGCTTTGATGCGGCTCAACAACGGTCACGCTGTG
>CAMBWM010000015.1 GCA_945871335.1 Polaromonas sp. YR568
ACCAAATTAATGTTGCTCTGACCCCAATTAAATTACTCCCAATCGCCGAGGGGTTCCATTTCGGTTTTATGTTTGGGGCAAAGTGGCGGACCAAAGGCTAAGAACTTTTTGTACATGGGAACTTCAAAGCCACAAGATTTGCATTTGGCGCGCGGACGCGGTGAGCGTTTGGACAGTCGAATAGAAATGTGCAAACCGCCATGGGGGTAAGGGCCAAGCTGAGCTGACAACTCCGCCAACTTAGCCTTAAGCACAGGCCCCGCACCAGCGCTTCTCATCGGGCCAATCATTCCCAGACTCAAGGCAACCTTTTTAAATTCTTTGCCATGTTTGTGTTCGCAGTCGTCCACGGCGTGCACAAGTTCATGTACCAAAGTGTCTAAAACCAGAACAGGGTCTAGAAGTGCAGGTGACACGAAGATTTGATTGCTGTCATGCACGCTGCTTTTGCGTGACCAACATTGCCCAATGTGATGCTTGCTGCCAGTGCTGGCAAAGCCGCAAGACACTTGGCAGTTGTTGGGGATGACGTGTTGTTTCGCTTGAAAGATGGGGCGCAGGAGTTCAACAGCTGCAAGCAGCCAGGATTCGCGGGTGGTGTGGTTTGTCATGTCGCATTGATTTGCACTGTGGAAGAGTCACTATGCGAGGCGGAAAGCTCAAGAGGTGAGCTGGGGGACTGATCGTTTTTACAGTTGAAATGTGAATAGCTGTGCCTTTGTTAGCAAGCTTGGTTAAGAACGTTCTACGTCCACTGTGGCTGCTAGCGCCTTCAAGTCCAGTAGATCGATTTGACTTTTGAGTTCGAGCGGCAACCTAGCCAATGAATTAAACGTTAATTTTAAAATGCTCTAGCCCACCCTCGGTCCAATGCACGCCATTGCGTTCTTCTACTTTGAACCAGTGAGCGGCATCTGAATCAGAGGGTTCTGAAGCAATGGTGGTAATAGGGTGCGAACCGTTTTCGCTGGCACGAGTGTGTGGTGAGCCAAAGTACATACTGGGAGATTGGTCGTCGCTTGAGTACCTAAAGGCCCAGATATCTCGGCCGTTGGTCAAAGCACAGGAAATACGCATGGGTTCGTCTGCTTGATGGCGCTCCATGATTTTGGTGACATCACGCAAAGTTGCCTGTATCGCAGCAATAGGGTCATGAATCAAACCCTTGCTCAGCGCAACTAAAAACAATGCTTCACTGTCGGTCGTGCCTTCTCTGTGTGGGTAGTGCACATGATCTATGAGATCTTCAACATCTTTACGGCAGTCATGCCAGTTGCCGATCTTGCCGTTGTGCATAAAGGTCCAGTTTTGCCAAGTAAACGGGTGGCAGTTGCTTCTGTTGACCGCAGTGCCCGTAGTGGCGCGAACATGGGCAAAAAATAGTCGTGTTCGAATATGGGCTGCAAGGGAGCGCAGGTTGCTGTCGTTCCAAGCTGGCAAGATGTCTTTGAACAGTCCCGGAGTAGTACGGTTGTTGTACCAAGCAACGCCAAACCCATCACCATTTGTGACCCACGCTGATTGAGTTGCAGCAAGGCTCTGGCGCACAATGGAATGCTCTTGATGAAAAATCAAGTCTTCAAGGTAAATCTCTGGACCCGCATAAGCAACCCATCTGCACATGATGACCTCGGCTAAAAATCAGATATTCACAGAAGTCTATTGAAGTTTCGAGTAAATTCAATTGACAAATGCACAAGTTATGGCCAAAGTTTGACGCCATGCGCGGACACAGAACTAGACATATTGAACAGAGCCTACTTTTTTGCCTTGTCAGGGTTTGTCTGCATGCGCACTCTATTTACCGATTAGATCACGGGCATTATATTGATACCAAAGAAAACCAAAATTTTTGCTTAACATTTTGAAGGTATTTGTATGCGAATTAATTTTGGGCACGTCAACCAACTGAAGGCTGGTGTGTTTCCCGATCACCTGCCGGCCGAAGATGCTCTGCTTATCGTTTTCACCAAACTGGCGGAGTGCGTGGTCGAGTCGATTGAGTATGCTGGCGATGTCATCGCCAACGGCGCCATCGAGAACCGCTTCGTCTGATCATGACCCTGCACCAATTCGACCGCATGGTCGTTGAAGATGAGGGCGATGGCCCGGTTGTGGTGTGCGTGCACGGGCTGGGCGGCTCTAGCAACAGCTTCTCTCCCCTCATGCCGGCCCTGGCGCGGCACCGTGTGATACGCGTAGATCTGCCGGGTAGCGGCCGCTCGCAGCATGCGGAAGGCCCGCTGTCGATAGAGCGTTTCGTGCAAGCGCTGCTTTCGATGTGCAACCGGCTGGGCGTGGCGCGCGCCGACTGGATCGGCCACTCGATGGGCACCATCGTCTGCCAGCATGTTGCGATTGCGCAGTCGGGCCTAGTGCAGAGCCTGGCCTTGTTCGGCCCCCTTATGGAGCCGGCTGAGCCGGCGCGTGCCGGCATTCGCGTACGCGCCGCCAAGGCTCGCAATGAAGGGGTGGCGGGCATGCACGAGATCACGAATACCCTGCTGAGCGTTGCGGTGTCAAACGACACGCGGCAGCGCCTGCCGCTGGCCTGTGCCTTCGTGCGCGAAAGCCTGATGCGGCAAGACGGTGAGAACTACGCGCGGACCTGCGACGCCTTAGCCGATGCTCAGGCGGCGCGCGTTGAATCGATTCGTGCGCCGGTGCTTCTGGTCACCGGCGACGAAGACAGCGTAGCGCCGCCGCAGGCGGTTCGTAGCATGACCGAGAAACTGCATGCAGCTCGCAGCACACGCGTGGAGGTACTGGCGCGATGTGGCCATTGGACGCCGATCGAGCGGCCCGACGAGTGTCAGCGCGCCTTGCGCGACTTTTACGCGACCTCACGGAGCTGATGATGACCGATACCCTGTTCACCAACGTGCGAGTTTTTGATGGAGGGGGCGAGGCGCCCTTCACCGGCGATGTGCTGGTGCAAGGCAACAAGATCAGCCGCGTCGTCAAGGCCGGCTTCGGCCAATCGTCTGCGCCCGTGTTGGGCGCACGGATCATCGACGGGGCAGGGGCCTTTTTGATGCCGGGAATGATAGAGGCGCACACGCATTTCTCCTGGAACGACCAGCCCACCCTAGACGCCATTCAGCGCATGCCGCCTGAAGAGCACATCTTGTGGTGTGCCGAGGTTGCAAAGAAGTACCTCGACATGGGGTGGACCAGTTGCGTAGGCGCCGCCGCCGCCAAGCCGCGGCTCGACGTGGTGATCCGCAACGCCATCAACGACGGCACCATCATCGGCCCGCGCTACCTGGCAGCCAGCCAAGAGATCACGGTGCCGGGCGGCCTGGGCGACACCACGGCGCCTCACCTGCCGCAACATGAGTTTGCCTTTGGCGCTATCGTGAGCGGCGCCGAAGAAATGCGCCGCTGTGTGCGCATGTTCGCCAAGTACGGCGTCGACAGCATCAAGATCAACCTTTCGGGTGAATCCATCACTGGCATGCCTTCGGAGATGAGCCAGTTCACATCCGAAGAAGTGCGTGTGTGCGTTGAAGAATCCAAGGCCTGGGGCAAGCGCGTATCGGCGCATGCGCGGTCCAGCTGGGCTGTCAAGGAATGCATCAAGCAGGGCATCGAAGTTATCTATCACGCGAGCTTCACCGACGAAGAAGCGCTGGACATGCTCGAAGCAAACAAGCTTGAGCACCACGTGGCGCCGGGCCTGGCATGGCTGATCAACACCTGTCACCATGCGTCGCAGTGGGGCCTGACGCCCGAAGTCACTCGCAAGATGGGCTATCACCGCGAGTTGGAAGCAGCCATTGAAAGCATGAAGGCGATGCGTAGGCGCGGCATCCGAATTTTGCCAGGGGGCGACTACGGCTTTGCATGGACGCCGCATGGCACCAACGCGAAAGACTTGGAGTACTTCGTCAAGTTCGTCGGTATGAGCAACATGGAGGCATTGTTGTCAGCCACTGCCTGGGGCGGGCCGATGATGATGATGGGCAAGCAGATCGGCTACATTCGCGAAGGCTGCCTAGCCGACATCTTGCTTGTGGATGGCGACCCGCTCGCCGACATCACCGTGCTGCAAGACAAAGACCGCATCTTGTCGGTGATGAAAGACGGTGTCTTCCACCGTGAGCCGCCGGTAGGCGTTGGCCGACCGGCGCGCAGCGGTGCACCACTCAATGCGACCCGTTGGAACTGAGGAACACGCCATGGCCCCGACCCTCTTTACCAACGTCAACATCCTCGAAGGAACCGGCGTCCTGCCTTACCGCGGCAGCGTGCTGGTCGAAGGCAACCGCATCCGCCAAGTCGGTCGCAGCACGGCGGCCATCACGCCCGCGGGCGCTACGGTCATCGACGGCGCTGGTGCCACGCTCATGCCGGGCATGGTAGAGGCTCACACGCACTTCAGCTGGAACGACGCGGCGACTCTCTCCGGCATCCAGACCATGCCGCTTGAAGAACATGTGCTGTGGTGCGCCAAGGTGGCCAAGCGATATTTGCACGCCGGCTTTACCAGTTGCCTTGGGGCAGCTTGCGCCAAGCCACGGTTAGACGTCGTCATCCGCAACGCAATCAACAATGGCCAGATTCCCGGCCCGCGCTACTTGGCTGCCAGCCAAGAGATTACCGTCCCCGGTGGGCTCGGCGACGAGACGCTGCCGCACCTGCCGTTTCCCGAGTTCAGCTTCGGCGTGAACGTCAACGGCGCGGAAGACATGCGCAAGTCCGTGCGGATGTTCCTAAAGTATGGCGTGGACAGCATCAAGATCAACCTGTCTGGCGACAACTTCGTGCCCGGTGCCGATTCGCATACCACCTGGATGACCGATGCCGAAGTAGCCGCCGCGGTGGAAGAAGTGAAGATGCGCGGCAAACGCATCATCGTGCACGCGCGCTCCAAGGCCAGCGTTCAACAGGCCCTGCGTCACGGAATTGAGCTGATCTACCACGCGAGTTTCACCGACACCGAGACGCTGGACATGATGGAAGCGGCCAAGGAACGTATTTTCGTGGTCCCGGGCATCGGCATCCTATACGCGCTGCTCAACGAGAGTGAGCAATGGGGCGTCACGCGCGAGATTGCCACCGGCTGGGGTTACCAGTTGGAGTGGGACGCGGCGCTAGATTCGCTGTCGAAGATGCACAAGCGCGGCATTCGTGTGCTACCCGGTGGCGACTACGGTTTTGCCTTCACCCCGCATTGTCAGAATGCGCGCGACTTGGAGTTCTTTGTCAAGTACCTGGGCTTCACGCCCATGGAGGCGATTCGTTCCACCACGCTTTACGGCGGGCAGATCATGCTGCGCGGCCACGAACTGGGCGCCATCAAGGAAGGTTGGCTAGCCGACCTTCTGCTTGTCGATGGCGACCCATTGGCTAACCTAAGCATATTGCGCGACCCGAAGCGCATACTCGCCGTGATGAAGGACGGGGTTTTTGCCAAGGCGCCCACCATCGCCTCGCAGCGGGCCTGGGGACAAGCGGCATGATGGGACTTCTTACATGACCCGCCGCGAGCGTTTGGCCACGTGGATCCTGGTAGGGGGACCGATTTTGGTGTTCTCCTTTTGGGCGCTGGTGGACAACCCGCGACTCTACCTGGTGACCATGTTGAACAGCTTGACGCTAGCTTCGCTTTATTTCATCGTTGCGAGTGGCTTCACCCTGGTTTTTGGGTTAATGCGCAACGTCAATTTGGCGCATGGCTCTCTTTATCTTCTGGGTGGCTACGTTGGCTATGTGGTTGCGCGCGAGACTGGCTGGTGGATCATCTCGCTGGCTGCAGGGTTTCTTGCTGCCGCGATTGCCGGTGTTCTGATCCAGTTGTTGATACTTCGGCGCATGCAAGGGCAGGACTTGCGTCAGACCATGGTCACCATCGGCCTGTCCATCGTCATCGCTGACATCTTGCTTTGGATCTTTACCGGACAGGTGTATCAGATGGAAGCGCCCTCGTGGCTGCAAGGTCCCATTCGCGGAATCCCGGTCATCAAGGCGTATTCCGCATACCGGCTTAGCCTTTTGGGTTTTGGCATTGCGATCGGCATTTTCCTTTGGTTTCTGCTCAATCGAACGAAGGTCGGCATGATGATTCGCGCGGGCGTGGATGACCGGGCGATGTTGGCCGCCTCTGGCGTTAATGTGAACCTGGTTTTCGCCATCACCTTTATGCTAGGCGCTGGCCTGGCAGGTTTCGGTGGGGTAATCGGCGCGGTGGAACTGAGCATGGTGCCGGGTGAAGACACGCGGCTGTTGCTGGCTTCGTTAATCGTCGTCATAGTCGGTGGCATGGGCAGCGTGGTGGGTGCGGCCATCGGGGCTGCGATCCTGGGCCTTGCAGAAACGTATGGGCTGGCTTACGCGCCGACTTACAGTGTGGTCTTCACCTTTGTAATTCTCATCGGCGTACTCGCCTTCCGGCCACGCGGCATCATGGGGCGGCCGGCATGACCGCAGCAAAGTGGCGCAGAGCGATGAATACTGGGGTGGTCAGTGCGGTGCCACGTTTGCTGCCGAGCGCGGGTGGTAGTGCCGCACCAACTGCTGCGCCTGCGCCCGACCCTTACGCCGACAGCAACGCGCCGCGTTGGTTGAAGTTTTTGTGGCGCAATTTATCTCCGCGCCACGTTTTCACTTTGGCCTTTGTCCTGCTGCTGCCCCTAATCGTTTCGCCTTTCATCATCTACCAGGTCGCGGCGCAGGCATTGATCTTCGGCCTGATCGCGCTGTCTCTCACTTTCTTGGCTGGCTACGGCGGCATGGTATCCCTTGCGCAGATGTCGGTGGCCGGCATGGCCGGCTACGCGTTGGCGGTGTTGGGTGTCAGCGGCACTGCCTCCAGCCTTGGCTGGCCTTGGGGCGTGGTGGTTCCATTTGCCCTACTTATAGCGGTGCTGTGTAGCACGCTAATTGGTTGGTTGTCTGTGCGAACCGATGGCATCTACACCATCATGATCACGCTTGCAATCGGCGTGGCTTTTTATTACCTCGTGCTACAGAACTACACCGTGTTCAACGGTTTCCAGGGTTTCCAGAAGGTGTACCCGCCGCAGATCTACGGCGTAAACTTGAGCGATCCGGTGCGCTTCTATTTTCTATGCCTGTTCTGGGCCATGGCTGGGTATTTTCTGATCAAGTGGCTTGTGCGCACGCCTTTTGGCATTGCGCTACAAGGCACGCGCGACAACGCACGGCGCATGAGTTCGCTTGGTTACAACGTCACTGCCCACCGGGTGGCGGCGTACGCGGTCTCGGGTTTGCTGGCGGGCGTCGGCGGCGTACTGCTGGTTTGGTACAACGGCCTCATTTCCCCGGGGTCGGTGGGTACCGGCTGGCTCATCAACCTGCTGGTGATCGCCGTGCTCGGTGGCATGAAGCACCCCATCGGCGCCTTCCTCGGTGCCATCGTCTTCGTCTTGTTGCAGACGTTCGCCATCGACGTGATCGACCGCGAACGTTTTAACCTTGTCATCGGTGGCGTGTTCCTGTCCATCGTGCTGTTTTCCCCCGACGGCCTGCTCGGTCTGTGGGCGAAGTTGCGTATGCGCTTCGGCCCCAGCCAGGTCATTACTTCAACCACTAGGAGATAACTGTGAAAAATAGCAAGCGAATCTGGATCCGTTCAATATTGTGCGCCGCTGCCCTGGCATCCCTAAATGGCATAGCCTTTGGGCAGGGCCAGCCCATTAAGATTGGCCTTTTGGCCACGCTGGAAGGCCCGTTCGCGGCCGGCGGTGCCGACGGAATGCGCGGGGCCGAACTGGCCGTCAAGCAGCGCGGCGGCGTGGTAGCAGGGCGCAAGATTGAAATCATCAAGGCCAGCTCCGACGCCAAGCCAGACGTGGCCGTCAACGCCACCCGCAAGCTGGTCGAGCAAGACAAGGTCGATATCATGGTCGGCCCGCTGTCTGGCGGCGAGGGCATTGCCGTCAAGGACTACTCCAAGACGCAGCCTCAGGTGACCTTCATCAACGGCGGCTCGGGCGCACAGGCCACCACGCTTGTCAATACCAGCCCCAACTTCTTCCGCTTCAACACCGAGGGCGCGCAGTGGATGGTGGGCCTTGGCAAAGCGGCGATGGACAAGGGCTACAAGCGCACGATGATCATCGCGGAGGACTACGCGTTTCCGTATAGTCAGGTGCAAGGCTTCATGTCCGAGTACTGCCGGTTGGGCGGCAAGGTGCCCGTCAAGGCATGGGTGCCACTGGGTGGCAAGGATTACTCGTCAGTTATTGCCACGATCCCCAAAGACGTGGACGCGTTGCTAGTTGTTCTGGGAGGCGCCGACGCGGTGAACTTCCTCACGCAATACGAGAATTCTGGTGGTGACAAGCCGATGATGGGCGGCAGCATCACCGTCAGCCAGGACGTGCTCAACTACAAGGGTAAGCGACGCGACTCGTTGGTGGGCACCATCTCTGCCGGGCCGCTGGCCGACACCTTCGATGGCGCCGACTGGAAGGCTTTCGTCGCAGACTACCAGCGGAACTACCCGGTGTCGGCCGGTGGCTATCCTAGCCCCAGCCTCTTCGCCTTAGTCTATTACGTCAACATGAAGGCAGCACTCGACGGTCTTGAGGCCGTGAATGGCGACCTGAGCGGCGGTCAGGCCAAGTACCGCGATGCGCTGCAGAAAATGGTATTGAAGACCCCCACCGGTGACGTGCGGCTGGACAGCAACCGCCAGGCCATCGGAACCACTTTTGTGACCGAAGTTGTGAAGGACTCTAGAGGTAATCTGTCGACCAAGGTGTCGCGCAAGGTCGACAACGTCGACCAGACGCTTGGCATCAAGCCCGAGGACTTCAAGATGGGCTCGCGCGACGTGCCGGCTTGCCCATAACCCGCTTTCGCCAGCATGGCATCGATCAGTAACCTGACACCACGGCGCGACCGCGCGCCGCGCCACACGGCATCGGCGACCCCCAAGGCGCTGATGTCGGGCGACGCGCTGGTGCTCGAAGGCGTGACGCGCGCTTTCGGCGCATTGCGCGCGGTGGACGATGTGTCTCTGACGGTGGCCGCGGGCCAAAAGTACGCCGTGCTTGGCTCCAATGGGGCCGGCAAGACGACGCTTTTTAATGCCATCACAGGAGACTTTCCGCCCACCGCGGGAAGGATCCTGTTTTTTGGCGAAGACATTACTGCGCTACCGCCCCATGAGCGAATCCGCAAGGGCCTGCGTCGTACCTACCAATCGTCGTTGCTGTTCAAAGAGTTGAGCGTGCGCGACAACCTGTTTTTGGCAGTTCGTGGCGTGAGTAGCGGACGCTTCAGTTTTTTGCGCGCCGGCGCGGCGCATGCAACACAAGTGGCCGCCGAAGACATCTTGCACCGCGTTCGCCTTGACGCCCTGAGGGACGAACTGGTTGGCAACTTGGCTCACGGCCAGCAGCGCCAGCTGGAAATCGGCATGGCATTGGCAGGAGCGCCTCGCCTGATCCTCTTTGACGAGCCGGCTGCGGGCCTGTCGCCCGCTGAGCGGCGCGAGCTGGTTGCGCTATTGCGCGGCCTGCCGGCGCACATGAGCTATGTGCTCATTGAACACGACCTCGACATCGCACTCCGCGTGGTCGAGCGAGTGACCGTCATGCACAACGGACGCGTGCTTCGGCACGGTACGCCCGATGAAATTGAGAACGACGCCCAGGTGCAGGCCATTTACATGGGAGGCAAACATTGACACCCGCAGATAGCGCTCACGGCCCCATGAGCTGGTTGTCAAAACCGGCTGCGTCGAACACCAAGGGGCCATTGCTGGTCATCGAGGGCCTTGATGTCTATTTTGGCCGCGCCCACGCCCTTCAGGGCGTGAGCCTTACCCTTGACCATGGCGTACAAGGTATCGTGGGCCGTAACGGTATGGGCAAGACCACCCTGTGCAACGCGATCACCGGGCTGGTTCCCGCCAGCGGCAGTATCAGGCTGGCAGGCGAAGAACTCCTCGGGCTCAGCCCCAATCGGATCACGAAGCGCGGCGTCGCCTACGTGCCGCAGGGCCGCCGCGTTTGGCCCAGCTTGACGGTTGATGAAACGCTAAAGCTCGTTGCGCGCAAGAAGCGCGACGTGGATCGCGTCTATTTCATGTTCCCGCGTCTAGCGGAGCGCAAGGGCCACGGGGGAGGCCAACTTTCGGGCGGTGAGCAGCAGATGCTGGCCATTGGCCGTGCGCTGCTTTTGGAGCCACGTCTGCTGGTGATGGACGAGCCCACCGAAGGCCTGGCACCGGTGATCGTCGAGCACGTCGCTAAGTCGTTGCGGGTGTTGGCGTCTGAAGGGGAGATTTCTATTCTGCTCATTGAGCAGAATCTGGGCGTGGCACTCGACGTGGCCGATGCCATCGGTGTGATGGTCAATGGTCGCATCGCGCACCAGATGCCGGCCGCGCAGTTGGCGGCTGATCGGGAGTTGCAGGAGCAACTCTTGGGCGTGCGTTCTGGCGGCCATCATGACGAAGCCGAGCCCGAAGTACCAGCAGTTGCATCAGTGCCAAGCGACGCCCAGCCGCAGCAGGTCTACACCGTGCAACGCGCCCATGGCCAGGGGATGCCGTCGCTAGACGACCCGGCACCGCGAACAGTGCGCGGCTTCAACCGTTGGAACGCCGGCGATTCGGCTGGCGCTGTAGTGGACATCGCGCGTGAGCCGGTCGCACCTTCTGCTATTTCCACACCCATATCTGCGGCGGCCAGAAGCAGCAAAGTGCTGGAGTTTCCGGTGGCCGCCACCAGCGGGCGAGCCGCTTACGTCGCAGGCACCTTTGACACCAAGGGCCGAGAGCTCTTCTATATTCGCCAGTGTTTGGAAAAACTCGGTCTGCGTGTTGTAACGGTGGATCTGTCGACCAGTGGCCGGCCCTCACCGGCGAGCGTGCACCCGCGCGAAGTTGCGCGCCATCATCCGCAGGGCGAAGCGGCGGTTTTCAGTGGAGACCGCGGCAGTGCCGTGACTGCGATGGCGCAGGCATTCGAGCACTACCTTAGCACGCGTCGCGACTTGGGCGGCATCATTTCTGCTGGCGGCTCGGGCGGAACTTCCCTTGCAACACCGGCCATGCGCGCATTGCCCATCGGCGTGCCCAAAGTCATGGTCAGCACCATGGCCAGCGGGGACGTACGGCCCTATGTTGGTCCGAGCGATATCTGCATGATGTATTCGGTTACCGACGTGCAGGGCATTAACCGCATCAGCGAAAAGGTGCTGGCCAACGCGGCGCATGCGCTGGCCGGCATGGTGATGCACCCGCCCACGGAGTCGGCAGCCAACAAGCCGGCGTTGGGTCTGACCATGTTTGGCGTTACCACCCCCTGCGTGCAGGCGGTGACGAAGCGCCTGCAAGACGACTTTGACTGCCTTGTCTTCCATGCCACCGGTGTTGGCGGACAAAGCATGGAGAAGCTGGTCGAGTCGGGCATGCTCGCCGGTGTGATTGACGTCTCCACCACCGAAGTGGCCGACGAGATCGGCGAGGGCGTGCTGAGCGCTGGCCCGACGCGCCTGGATGTCTTTGCGCGGCACGCCGTGCCTTACGTCGGCAGTTGCGGCGCGCTCGACATGATCAACTTCGGCGGCTGGGACACTGTGCCGGAGCGCTTCAAGGGGCGCCTGCTCTACCGCCACAACCCCAGCGTGACCTTGATGCGCACCAGCGTCGAAGAGAACCGTTTGATGGGTGAGTTCATCGCTGCCAAGCTCAATGCCATGCAGGGGCCGGTGCGTTTTCTGATTCCTGAAGGCGGTTTTTCGGCCATCGACAAACCCGGTCAGCCTTTTCACGACCCCGAAGCTGACCGCATGCTGTCCGCCACCATCGAACAACACTTTCGCAGCGGTGCCGAGCGCAAGCTCGTGCGCTTTCCGCACAACATCAACGACGACGCGTTTGCGGACGCATTGGTGGCCGCGTGGCACGACGTGCAGTGCGCAGCCGCCGGTGCCCGTCGCGCCTGACAACCCAAGACAAATTACCCAATGGCCCGCATACCCCGCCAAGTCCTGCTCGATCGGTTCCGCGCCAAGATCGCCGCCGGCCGCCCCCTCATAGGCGGCGGCGCCGGCACCGGGCTCAGCGCCAAGTGCGAAGAAGCCGGCGGCATCGACCTCATCGTCATCTACAATTCGGGCCGCTACCGCATGGCCGGGCGCGGATCGCTAGCGGGCCTGTTGGCCTACGGCAATGCCAACGAGATTGTTTGCGAGATGGCCCGCGAAGTGCTGCCGGTGGTCAAGCACACGCCGGTGCTCGCCGGCGTCAACGGCACCGACCCCTTTATGCTCACTGAGCCTTTCCTGCGCCGCATCATCGATTTGGGTTTTTCCGGCATCCAGAACTTTCCCACTGTGGGTCTGATCGACGGCACCTTCCGTGTCAACCTCGAAGAGACTGGCATGAGCTACGCGCTCGAGGTCGACTTGATCCGCACCGCCCGAGCCATGGATTTGCTCACCACGCCTTACATCTTCAGCGAACAGAACGCGTGCGACATGGCCGCGGCGGGCGCCGACATCGTGGTGTGCCACCTTGGCCTTACGACTGGCGGCGCCATCGGGGCCGAGACTGGCCTGAAGCTAGTTGATTGCGTTGCGCCCATCAATGCTTGGGCGGCGGCTGCGCGTTCCGTTAACCCCGAAGTCCTCGTTCTATGCCACGGCGGTCCGATCGCGACGCCGGAGGATGCGCAATTCATCCTCGCCAACTGCCCCACCTGTGACGGCTTTTACGGCGCAAGCTCAATGGAGCGCCTGCCTACTGAAGTGGCGCTCACCGAAACCACCCGGCGCTTTGTCGCCATGCGGCGCTGATAGCCATGACGCCGCGCTACCCCTTTAATTTGCTGAACTTGACTGGAGATCAACCATGACCGGTGCTGAATTCGGAAACTTCCTCCTCGCCCTGATCGTCGTCGCCATCGTGGTGGCGGTCTTGGTGTGGCTGCTGCACTGGCTGTACCTGCGCAGCTCCAAGGAGCGCGCTTTTGTTCGTACCGGCATGGGCGGTCAAAAGGTGGTGCTCGACGGCGGCGCCTTCGTATTGCCGATTGTGCATGACGTGATTCCCGTGAACATGAACACCCTGCGCCTAGAAGTCATGCGTGGTCGCGACAAAGCACTCATCACGAAGGACCGAATGCGCGTCGACGTGATCGCCGAGTTCTACGTGCGCGTCGCAGCCCACCCGGACGCGGTTGCAGCGGCCGCGCAAACGCTGGGCCTGCGCACGATGGAGCCGGAGCAGTTGAAGGAGCTGGTCGAGGGCAAGTTCGTAGACGCGCTGCGCACCGCGGCAGCCGAAATGTCGATGGAGGAGCTGCACGAGAAGCGCGGTGCTTTCATCAAGCGCGTGCGCGAGTCGGTTGCCGAAGATCTCACCATGAATGGCCTGGAGCTGGAAGCGGCATCGCTGACCCAGCTCGACCAGACGGGAATGGAGTATTTCAACCCGAGCAACGCTTTCGACGCAGAAGGCCTTACCCGTTTGACGGAACAGATCGAACACCGCAAGAAGCAGCGCAACGACGTCGAGCAAGACACGCTGATCGCCATCCGCAACAAGAACCTCGAGGCCGAGAAGCTCGGCCTAGACATCGACCGTGAGAGCGAATATGCGCGCCTTTCGCAGCAGCGAGAAGTAGAGATCGCCCGCGCTCGGCAACGTGCGGAGGTGAGCACCGAGCGGGCCCAGCGTGAGCAGGCGGCAGAGGGGGCGCAAATTCAGGCCAAGCAGATCATCGACGAAGCGCGCATCCGTTCAGAGCAGAGCATCGAGCAGGAGCGCATTGGCAAAGAGCGCGCCATCCAGTCGTTGGAGATTGAACGCCGTATGGCAGTCGAGTTGGCCGAACAGCAGCGCGCCATTGCAGTGGCTCGCGAAAGCGAGGCCCAGAGCGTGGCCCAGGCCGCAGCAGACACGGCACGTGCCACCGCAGTGGCAGCGGAAGAAAAGGTCTTCACCGCGCGGGAGGTCGAGATGGCCGAGCGCAAGAAGACCATCGACCTGATCGGCGCTCGTCAGGAGGCCGAGCGCGAAGCGCTGCGTCTGACGACAGCGGCCCACGCTGAGATGCAGGCTAGCACCGACCGCGGCACCGCCATCCGGGCCCAGGCCGAGGCAGAGGCGGACGCTGACAAAATCAAGTCTATGGCGATGCGCCTGCGCGCAGAGATCGAGGCTGAGGGTTTGCAGTTGATGAATGCCGCGCACAACATGCTTTCGCCCGAAGCTCGCATGTCGGCCCTGCGCATGCGTCTGGTGGAGAAGGCTGAAGGTATCATCCGCGAGTCGGTCAAGCCGATGGAACGCATCGAAGGCATCAAGATTCTGCACGTCGACGGCCTTGGCGGTTCGGGAGGTGGTGGCGACGGCGTGAACGGCAACGGCAATTTTGCCGACGGCATCGTCAATTCGGCGCTCCGCTTCCGCGCCCAAGCCCCGCTAGTCGACCAGTTGCTACGCGAAATTGGTATCGAAGGCGGCGACATACAGAATCTGGTGGGCGGCGTCAGCGGCGCCAACGCTGGTCTGCCTTTGACCGCGCCAAAGGAGTAGCCGGTGATTCAAATCTACGTGAGCAGCGTTATCGACGCCGGCGCCGACACGGTCTGGTCGCGTATCCGTGACTTCAATGCGCTGCCGCAATGGCACCCAGCGATAGCCGACAGCCGCATCGAGAACAACGAGCCGAGCGATCGCGTCGGCTGTATCCGGCACTTCCACACCCGTGACGGCGGCATGATCCGCGAACGCCTGCTGGCACTGTCGGACTACGACTTCAGCTGCAGCTACGAAATCATCGAGAGTCCGATGGGTGTCGACAACTACGTGGCTACACTTAAGCTCACGCCAGTGACGGACGGAGCGCGCTGCTTCGCCGAATGGAGTGCGGAGTTCGACTGCACCGAGGGCCGCGAGGCCGAGCTGACGCAGACTATCGGCAACGGTGTCTTCCAGAGCGGCTTCGACGCGCTTAAACGGCACTTCGAAAGGCGCTGACTTCAATGCTGCAGCGCGTCGTTCGCAGCACCATCATCGACGCGCCGATCGAGCGTGTGTGGGCGGTGTTGCGCGACTTCAATAGCCACGACCATTGGCACAACGTGGTCGATTCCAGCCGCATCGAAGGCGAGGAACGCAGTGACCAGGTCGGTTGCATTCGCAGCTTCACGTTGAAGGACGGCAATCGCATCCGCGAGCAGCTTCTGAAGCTCGACGATCATCAGCACAAGAGCACGTATTGCATCGTCGATGCCACGGTGCCTCTGAATCGCTACGTGGCTACGATCACGCTCAAGCCGGTGACGGATGGCAACCGCACCTTTTGGCATTGGGAATCGACCTTCGGCACGCCGCCTGGAAGGGAGCGTGAGCTGTGCAACATGGTTTCTGAGGGCGTGTATGAAGCTGGTTTCGAGAATCTTCGCCGCCACCTGGCAGCGGGCGGCGATTTGCTCGTACCAGGCTCCAGCCACATGGCGATGCCGCGGGCGTTGCCAGTTCACAGCCGTCGTATCGTAGTCGCGCAATATGGCGGCGCGGAACAGCTGGTGCCGCAAGACGGGGAAGCACCGGCGCCTGGGCCAGGCGAGCTGCGCATCCGTCAGCGCGCCATTGGCGTCAACTACATTGATGTCTACCTGCGCAAGGGCTGGATCCCGCAGATGCTCGCGCCTTACGGCACCCCGGGTATGGAAGCGGCAGGCACCGTGATCGATGTCGGCCAAGGCGTGCATGGCTTCATGCCAGGCGATCGCGTCGCCTACATCGGCCCGCTGCCGGGTGGTTATTGCAGTGTGCGCAGCGTTCCCGCGGCTTGGGTCGTACAACTTCCGCCGGCGGTGGAAGACGCCAGCGCCGCCAGCATGCTGCTCAAGGGCATCACCGCCGACTACCTGCTACGCGATCTCGGCCACGTGCGGTCTGGCACGCGGTTGTTGGTTCATGCCGCGGCCGGCGGCGTCGGTCTGTTGCTATGCGGCTGGGCTCGCAGCCTGGGTGCGCGCGTGATTGGCACCGTGTCTAGCGAAGAAAAAGCCCGTACCGCCCGCGAACACGGGTGCGAGCAGGTGATTGTCACGCGCGACTATCGATTTGCCGATGGTGTGCTGCGGCAATGGCCCGAAGGCGCGGAAGTCATCGTCGATGGTTTGGGCGAAGCGGCGAGGCAAGAAAACTTTGCGGCCCTTGCACGCTGCGGCCACTGGATCAGCCTGGGCCAGGCAACCGGTGCACTGCAGCCAATCTCGACCGATTGGCTTGCGCAGAAGTCGGCCACTTTCTCGCGGCCGGTGGCTTTCGACTACGTTGCTACACCGGCACTGATGGCTGAACGTGCTCAGCGGCTGTGGGCAGTTTTGGCCAATGGCAGCGTCAAGGCGCCCCCCATCGAACGCTGGTCACTGGATGCTGCCGCCCGTGCGCACGAGCGGCTTGAATCGCGCGCTACCATCGGCGCCCTTGTTCTCGTGGCCTGAAAGGAGACACCATGATCGTTGGCATGAACCACTTCACTATTACCGCTGAAGATGAGCGCAAGACGCTCGACTTCTACATCGGCCTGCTCGGCCTGACCGTGGGGCACCGACCAGAGCTTGGGTTTCCCGGGGCGTGGCTCTACGCTGGTGGCACGCAAGCCGTGCTTCACATTTACTTCGAAAGACCGATGCCCGCCACACGCACAGGCGTCATCGATCACCTGGCCTTCAGCGCCACGGGTCTCAAGGCTGTGAAGGAACGTTTCGACGCTGCGGACATCGCCTATGACTTGCGCCGCCAGGCCGGCGCGGGCACTTGGCAGTTGTTCAGCACCGACCCGAACGGTGCCAAGGTCGAGCTCGACTTCGACCCGTCAGAGACGCTGTGAAATTGGACATATCTTTCTTGCAATGAAGAGCTTGCGGCACGCCAGATTTCAAAAAGTTGGGCGCCAGATGGGCCCACCAATTTAAAAGCCAGTGACTTCCTAAAAGTGGCATGCCCCCTGATCGGTAACAACTACTGATGGCGAGTGAGCTCAATTTTCCAAATAACAACCATCTTGAATCAGCTGATGCCTTAGCGATGGCAAATGAATATTTTGGAAGGACTCGGCATTTCCAAGATGAGCAGCAGCTGTTCCTGCTGCTTGACCCATCACAAAACAGGCTCCGCTAACGCGCGCAGCTGATTGGCCCTCGTGAGTCATGGAAGCACACCTTCCCGCCACCAATAAATTGGTAGTCTCTACAGGAACCATCATTCGCCAAGGCAAATCGTTAAAAAGACGTTGGTTTGTGCTGCCTGTAACTTCAGGAAATCGCCACTCAATATGACCAGCGGTATGCATTTCCATTGGCCATGCGTTGCATCCAATGCTGTCGTCAAACTTTGCGCAACTCAATATGTCATCTCCAGTTAA
>CAMBWM010000016.1 GCA_945871335.1 Polaromonas sp. YR568
GCAAAGCGCGTAGGTTCAGCCAGCAGCCGGCGGGCATAGCCGTCTGCCACACGCTGAAAAAAAGCCAGCGGCTGCGACTCAAATTTGTCCGGCACACGGGCACCAGCAAGTCGCTTGGCAGCCTCTTCGGGTGACAGGTCAAACCAGACTGTCAGAGCAGGCTGCACCAGCGATGCCTGGTCAGCCTTTGTTTGCACCATGCGCTCGAGTTGGCTCAGCACCCCTTCATCAAAGCCGCGGCCACCGCCCTGGTAGGCAAAAGTCGCGTCTGTAAAACGGTCGCATAAGACGACATCGCCACGCCCCAGCGCAGGCAGGATGACGCAGCCCAGGTGGTCACGGCGGGCCGCAAACATCAGTAAAGCTTCAGTCAAAGGGTCCATAGCATCCTGCAGCACCAGCGAACGCAGCTTCTCCGCCAAAGGCGTACCGCCGGGCTCCCGGGTCAGTGTGACAGCCCTGCCCTGCGCCTTGAAGGCTTGTGCCAAGGCACTGATGTGGGTGGACTTTCCAGCACCATCAATGCCTTCAAAACTGATAAAAAGGCCGGACGGCACGCTCACGGTTCAGCGACCCCGTATGTATTTGTTCACGGCACGGTTGTGCTCTTCCAGCGTGACGCTGAACTGGCTGCTGCCATCGCCCCGGGCCACAAAGTACAAGGCATCGGTTCGGGCCGGTTTCACAGCCGCCAGCAGCGCTGCGCGTCCGGGCATGGCTATGGGTGATGGCGGCAAACCGGCGCGGGTGTAGGTGTTGTAAGGCGTGTCTGTCAGCAGATCACGCTTGCGCAGATTGCCATCAAAGGCTTCACCCATGCCGTAAATCACAGTGGGGTCTGTCTGCAGCAGCATGCCTATGCGCAAGCGGTTGCTGAAAACACCGCCTATGGTGGCCCGGTCGCCGGGTTTACCGGTTTCTTTTTCGACAATGCTGGCCAAGATCAATGCCTGATCTGCCGATTGCAGCGGGGTGTCCGGGCTGCGCTGCGCCCAGGCGCTGGCCAGACGTTTGTCCATGGCACGGGCGGCGCGCTGGAGAATGGCCAGGTCGCTGCTTCCTTTGGCGTAGGTGTAGGTGTCCGGAAAAAAACGACCCTCAGGGTGCAAGCCGGGTTTGCCAATTTTGGCCATGATCGCTTCAGCACTCATGCCCTGCGTGTCCGGGCGCAGCTGCTCAGCGTTTTGCAGTGCTGTGAGGACCTGCTTGAAGTTCCAGCCCTCGGGCAGGCTGATGGTTTTGAGCGTTTCTTCCCCACGCACCAGCATGCGCAGCAAACTGCGCGGGGTGGTACCGGGGGTAATTTCATAGCTGCCAGCGCGAATCTGGCGGGACTGAGCTGACAAGCGAAACCAGCCATAAAGCCAGTTCGACGAGGTTTGCACGCCGCTGGCCACCACGACCTGCGCCAACTCACGGCCACGCGTGCCTGGCTCAATCTCCAAGTCCACCACCAGGCTGCCACGCAAGGGCTGCAGCGTCAGGGGAGCGTTGAGCCACCACAGCGCCGCACTGGAAAAAAGCAGGCCAACGGCCAACACCAGCAAGAACAAACCCGACAAGAAACGACGCACCAGAGGTCCACCTTAGGAAAAGACACCATTAAAACCTGTTGGCTATGATAATTCAGCCATGCTTACATCTACTTCTACAGCGCCCCCAACCTTGCCAGCCTGGAGTTTCTCGGGTCAGCTCGAGCTCAATCACATGGGCGTGATTCGCGTGTCAGGTGAAGATGCCGCCACTTTTTTACAGGGCCAGCTGACCCAGGATGTGCTTCAGGCAAGCCTGGACGAGGCTAGGCTTGCGGCCTTTTGCAATGCCAAAGGGCGCATGCAGGCCAGCTTTATCGTCTTCAAACGCAGCCCTCAAGAAGTGCTCCTAGTCTGTAGCCGCGACTTGCTGGCCACCACGCTCAAGCGCTTGTCAATGTTTGTATTGCGCGCCAAAGCCAAACTCAGCGACGCCACGCCGGAGTTCAGCCTGATCGGTCTGATGGGTGACGCGGTCGCATTGCAGGGCGCAGACGGCCGGCAGACCTGGGCTAAAACCGATGCCGGACCGGCCAATGTCGTGGTACTCCCCGGGGGGGCAGGTGTATTACGCGCTTTTTGGTGTGCCCCGGTAGGTACGCCCCTTCCTGATAGCCCGGCCATCACGCCGCAAGCCTGGGGCTGGGTCAGTGTGCGGTCGGGAGTTGCCATGCTCACACAGCCTATTTTTGAAGCATTTGTGCCGCAAATGCTGAACTACGAATCAGTTGGCGGCGTGAGCTTCAAAAAAGGCTGCTACCCCGGCCAGGAGGTGGTCGCACGGAGCCAGTTTCGCGGCACGCTCAAGCGTCGCGCCTATCTGGCCCACTCTGAGGCGGCGCTGCGCAGTGGTCAGGAAATTTTTAACAGCGCAGACCCCGACCAACCCTGTGGCCTGGTGGCAGCCGCCTGCAGCGCGCCCGATGGCGGTTTCGACGCGATCATTTCCATTCAAACCTCTGCGGCCGCCAGCGGCAGTCTGCACGCCAGCTCTGCCGGTGGCGCAACCTTGAGCTTGCTGCCACTGCCCTACCCCTTGCTCGAAGACATTTAATCGCTGAGCATGTGCCTGCTGGTTTTAGCGCTTGGCGCCTCAGAACGCTGGCCCTTGGTGCTGGCATCGAACCGGGATGAGCACCGTGAGCGGGCTACTTTGCCGCTGGCCCGCTGGACCAGCGATCAGGGAGCCACTATTTTGTCAGGACGCGACTTGCAGGCCGGCGGCACCTGGCTGGGCTGCACGCCCGAAGGCCGCGTGGCCATGTTGACCAATGTGCGCGAAGCCTTGCCCTTACCCGCTCGTTTGAGCCGTGGTGACCTGCCCATGCATTGGTTAAGCGGGCATATCAGCGCAACAGATTTTTTGGCCCAACACGACCCGGGCGACTACGGCGGCTGCAATTTAATCTTCGGCGACTTTGCGAGCGCCCAATGGCATTGGGCCAGCAACCGGGAATTCCAAGCCCATGTTCCGGGCCCACCGCGAATCAAACGCAGTACCCGCTGGCACAGCCAAAGACTAAAGCCCGGAATTTACGGGCTGTCCAATGCTTTTTTAGACACGCCCTGGCCCAAGACCCTGGCACTCAAAGCCGCCATGCAAAGCGCGCTAGACAAAGCCATGGCCAGCGGCGATGAATCTGATTTATTAGATCCCCTTTGGGCGGCATTGGCCAGCAATGAGCGCGCCCCACTGAGTGAATTACCGAACACCGGTGTTTCGGTCAGCCAAGAACATGCGCTCTCAAGCGCCTTGATTGACATACCAGAACGGGCCTATGGCACTCGCAACAGCAGTTTGCTCAGGATAGAAGCCGGCCAGATACCGAACGAATACACAGCCACGCTAAGTGAAAAGTCATGGCCCGGTGATACCGTTCGCCTGCAGTGGCAGCTGGCGGCTTGAAACGCTTATCTGCCGCTCAGCAGGCTCAGGGACATTTTGATGTGTGCGAGATCGTCTTCTTCAAAGACGGCGCCAGAAGCCTGGTAACCCAGCTTTTCATAAAAGCCACTGGACGTGCATTGCGCGTGCAGCTTAACCATGCTGTCGCCACGTTGAGAGGCCAGTGCCTGCAAAGCCCGCAGTACGCCGGAGCCTAAACCGGTTCCTCGCAAACTACGTTTAACAGCCACGCGGCCTATTCTTGCCTGGTCGTTATCGCTGGGCAGCAGTCGGCCTGTGGCCACCACCTGACCCATGCCGTTGTAAGCTACCACGTGCATGGCGTTGGGGTCATGCAAATCGACCTCTGAATCCAGCGCAATGCCTTGCTCTTCAACAAAAACCTCTATTCGCAGCTCCAAAGCGTCATCACTGAGCTCATCCCAACTGCCAGCCTTGTATCTCACGACCTGCTGACCGGCCTCAAAGTCCTCAATCACTTTGCGCAAGTCAGCCGGCACCGGGATCGGGCGCTGACTCACTGGGCTGGCAAAAACGAGGATTTGCTCGCAGCTCACCAGCAAGGTATCACCGAGAAAGACCGCTCCCTCCACAACAATCGCAGAGTTGCCGATACGGGCGCATCGCAAACGGACGTCCAGCAAGTCATCGCAATGCGCCGGGGCAAAGTACTCCAAGCTGAACTTTTTGACATACAGCTCACCACCCAGCTGGGCCATGGTCTGTTCGTACGGCAATGAAAGCGATCGCCAATATTCAGTAGCGGCCGTATCAAAATACCTCTGGAAGTGGGCATGCAAAACCACTCTGTGCGCATCAACTTCAGCCGCGCGTACACGCTGCTTGTGAGAGAAACGAAAATCCTGTTTTGCCGTAATTACGGACTTAGGCGTCATTGAACAGGTCTCTTCTTAATGTTTATGTAATTTAAAAAAACAAGCTGAATTTGAAGGCTGGTTTTTCATCTGCGATGCTTTTGAATACTTATTTATGATGCACTCTTTTAATTCACTTTCATCTAAGTGTAACTACTCAGTATTTATTTATACATATTGGTAACAAATGCCATTGTGACGAGTTAAAGCGCATGATTAAAACCTAGGAAAACCATGGCTCAAATCAACTACATCACTCAGATCCAGTTTGAACCCGGCGCTGTCAAGCTGCTGGGCCAGGAGTGCCAACGCGCGGGTATTACCCGGCCGCTGATCGTCACCGATGCCGGCGTCAAAGCCGCCGGTGTGCTGCAAAAAGTACTGGTCGAGCTTGGCGAGTTGCCGCTCAGCGTCTTTGACCAGACACCCTCGAACCCGACCGAAGCAGCTGTGCGCGCAGCAATAACGCTCTACGCCGCCGGCCGTTGCGACGGCCTGATTGCCGTGGGCGGCGGCAGCGCCATCGACTGCGCCAAGGGCGTGGCGATTCTGGCCACCCATGAGGGGCCGCTCAAGACCTACGCCACCATCGAAGGCGGCTCACCCAAAATCACCGAGCGCGTGGCGCCCCTCATTGCCGTGCCCACCACCAGCGGCACCGGCAGCGAAGTCGCACGCGGCGCCATATTGATCGTTGACGACCACCGCAAACTGGGCTTTCACTCCTGGGGCCTGGTGCCCAAAGCCGCCATCTGCGACCCTGATCTCACGCTCGGCCTCCCCCCCGGCCTGACGGCCGCCACCGGCATGGACGCTATCGCGCACTGCATGGAAACCTTCATGGCGCCGGCCTTCAACCCGCCGGCTGACGGCATCGGCCTGGACGGTCTGGAACGCGGCTGGGCCCACATCGAGCGCGCCACCCGCAACGGGCAAGACCGTGAGGCGCGCCTGAACATGATGAGCGCCTCCATGCAAGGCGCCATGGCCTTTCAAAAAGGTTTGGGCTGCGTGCATTCACTCAGCCACAGCTTGGGCGGGGTTGACCCGCGCCTGCACCACGGCACTCTGAATGCCATGTTCTTGCCGGCGGTGGTGCGCTTCAACGCCTCAGCGGAGTCCATGCAAAAAGACCGCCGCCTGGATCGCATGGCCCGCGTCATGGGCCTGGCCTCGGGCAGCGATATTCCAGAAGCCATTCAGGCCATGAACGCCCGGCTCGGTCTGCCCAGCGGCTTGGCGGCCATGGGCGTCACACCCGAGCTGTTTGAACGCGTGATTGCCGGCGCTCTGGCCGACCATTGCCACAAGTCCAACCCGCGGATCGCCTCGGCCGATGATTACCGGGCGATGCTTCAAGCGTCGATGTGAACCGGCTTAGCGGCTGGCGCAAAAGAATCAAAGCGGCTCGACCCGACCCATCTCCGGCTTGGCCAGCCATTCCTGCAACTCATCGGCCAGTTGCTCGCTGGCCTTCGCGGCGGCGGTCCAGACTTTGACGCGGCCGGGCAAGTCATTGCCGTAGTGTGTGAAGTCGCTGCGGTCGGGCAGCTTGCCGTTTGGTAGGCTTTGGACCCACTCGGGGTTGGGCGCGAGCAGCAGCATGTTGTCGAGAAAATCCGTGGCGCCGTGCCGCCACTTCAGGCTTTTGTCGAGCCAACCGGGCACCACGGCTTGCTGGAAATGCGGGTAGAGCACCAGGCCGGCACCTGCAGTTGAATCGCTGCGCGGCAGATGGGCGTAATCAAGGTGGAGGTGGTAGTCGGTGATGCCGCCATCCCAGTACGCGCCTGGCGGTGCGCCGGGAATGTCGTGCACGGCGCGCAGCACAAAGGGGATCGAGCAACTGGCTTGCAAAGCGGCGTTGAAGTTAGCCGCAGTGAGCTGAATTTGCCGGGTTTGGTAGTCGTCCGTGGCAAAGGGCAGGGGCGCTTCGGACGCGCCCGGTGCCGTAACTGAAAACACCACGCGCTCCAGCCATGCGCCCATGGCCTTGCGACTGGCCACATTGGTCAAGAACGCAGCCAGATACCCCAGGGGGGTGCCAATCGGGTGTTCGCGGCCAAGCACATGACGACCGTGCGAGGTCATGACGTGTAGCCGGTACCGAGGGTGTTGCAGCACTTCATCGATGCGGCCACCGTAAAACGCTGTGAGGCTCTCACCAAACTTCTCACTCACAAAATCGGCGCTGGGCCGCTTTTGCCCGGGCTGCACTTCGTAGTGCTGGTGAATGTAGTCATGCTCCAGGTGCTCGAAGGCTTTCACTGGATCGTTCAGGCAGGCTGTGGCCATGCGCCAGGCGCCAATCGAGGCGCCCACCAGATGCACTGTCTGTGTGGATTGCGGCAGCCACTGCCCAAAAACAAAACGGTCTAGCGGCCCGAGGATCAAACCCTTGGGGCCGCCCGCCGCACCCGGCACCACGCCGATGTCTTGCGGCTGCAAGCCGTTTTGCGCGATGTGGCGGCGCGCGGTGGGGCCGGCGTGAAGGCGAAGGGCTTTCAAACGCTGGGATCCCGCCGTTTACTTCTTCAAACCCTGCAGCTTGGCAAAAGCCGAGGCCATGGCGTTGCCCTGCCCTGCTGGCTCGCTCTGCTGCCTGAAGCTTTGACTTGCATTTCGGTTAGTTACTCGTTCGCCGCGGGCGGCGCCTTCGAATTTGTTATCACGCGGCACGTCGCGGCGGGCGGGTGCGGCATCAAGCTTCATGGTCAGACCGATGCGCTTGCGTGCCACGTCCACCTCGGTCACACGAACCTTCACGATGTCGCCGGTCTTGACCACCTCGCGCGCGTCAGAGACAAACTTGTTGGCCAGCTGGCTCACATGCACCAGGCCGTCCTGGTGAACGCCGATGTCGATGAAAGCACCAAACGCCGCCACGTTGCTGACTGTGCCTTCGAGCACCATGCCTTCTTTCAGGTCCTTGATGTCTTCGATGCCATCGTTGAAGCGCGCCACCTTGAAGTCCGGGCGCGGGTCACGGCCCGGCTTTTCCAGCTCGGCCAGGATGTCCTTGACCGTGATGACGCCGAACTTTTCGTTGGCAAACAGCTCGGGGCGCAGCGTCTTGAGCATGTCGGCGCGGCCCATGAGTTCGGCCACCGGCTTGCCGGTGTGCAGCATGATCTGCTCGACCACCGGGTAGGTTTCGGGGTGTACGCCGGTGCGGTCCAGCGGGTTGCTGCTGGCGTTCAAACGCAAAAACCCTGCGCTTTGCTCGAAGGTTTTGGCGCCCAGGCCGGTCACTTTGAGCAAGTCGGCGCGGCTGCCGAAGGCGCCATTGGCATCGCGCCAGCGCACGACTGATTTGGCCACCGTCTGGCTCAGGCCCGAGACGCGGGCCAGCAGCGGCACGCTGGCGGTATTCAAGTCCACGCCCACGCTGTTGACGCAATCCTCGACCACGGTGTCCAGGCTTCGCGCCAACTCGCTCTGGTTCACGTCGTGCTGGTACTGGCCGACGCCGATGGACTTGGGGTCAATCTTGACCAGCTCGGCCAATGGGTCTTGCAGGCGTCGCGCAATGCTGGCCGCGCCGCGCAGGCTGACGTCCACGTCGGGCATTTCCTGCGAGGCAAATTCGCTGGCGGAATACACCGAGGCACCCGCTTCGCTGACCACCACCTTGTCAATCGGCCAAGCGCTGCCTGTCGATTCCGCATGCTTGTTGATGAGCTTGATGAGGTCGCCGGCCAGCTTGTCGGTTTCGCGGCTGGCGGTGCCGTTGCCGATGGCGATCAAGTTCACACCATGCTTTTCACTGAGTTTGGCCAGCGTGTGGAGTGAGCCGTCCCAGTCCTTGCGGGGCTCGTGCGGAAACACGGTGGCCGTCTCGACCAGCTTGCCCGTGGCATCGACCACGGCCACCTTGACGCCCGTGCGGATGCCCGGGTCCAGGCCCATCACCACGCGCGGGCCAGCCGGCGCGGCCAGCAACAAATCGCGCAGGTTGTCGGCAAACACCTTGATGGCGACCTTCTCGGCTTCTTCGCGCAGACGCGTGAACAGGTCGCGCTCAAGCGACAAGCTGAGCTTGACGCGCCAGGTCCAGGCCACGCATTTGCGCAGCAGGTCATCGCCAGCCCGCGCCTTGTGGCTCCAGCCAAGGTGAATCGCAATCTTGCCCTCGGCAAGGGACACCACCGGCCCTTTGACTGCAGTGGCAGCCACTTCAGGCGGCTCGGGCAAAACAAGCTTGGCGTCCAGAATCTCCAGCGCGCGGCCGCGAAACACCGCCAGCGCCCGGTGCGAAGGCACACGTCCGATCGGCTCGTCGTAGTCAAAGTAGTCGCGGAACTTGGCGTGGTCAGGGTTGTTTTCGTCCTTGCCGGCGACCAGCTTGGAGGTCAGCAGACCTTCGCTCCATAGCCAGGCGCGCAGCGACTGCACCAGCGGCGCATCTTCAGCCCAGCGCTCGCTCAAAATATCACGCACGCCATCGAGTACGGCTTGAACGGTGCTGAAGTCGTCACCGCTTTCGTTTTTCTCGGTCTTCACATAGGCCGCAGCGGCGTCAGCAGGCACCAGCGCAGGGTCGGCAAACAGCGCATCGGCCAGCGGCTCAATGCCGTTTTCACGCGCTATCTGGCCCTTGGTGCGACGCCGCGGCTTGTAGGGCAGGTACAGGTCTTCGAGGTCTTGCTTGGTGGCGGCTGCATCGATCGCAGCACGCAACTCGGGCGTGAGCTTGCCCTGCTCTTCAATGCTTTTAATCACCGTTTCGCGGCGGTCTTCAAGTTCGCGCAGGTAGCCCAGCCGGTATTCGAGTTCGCGCAGCTGTATGTCGTCCAGTCCGCCGGTGACCTCTTTGCGATAACGGGCGATAAAGGGAACAGTAGCACCGCCGTCCAGCAACTCGACTGCGGTGCGCACTTGCTGCTCGTTGACTTTGATTTCTGCGGCGATTTGCCGGATGATTTTTTGCATGGGGAGAAGATGAGCCGGAAGTCCGGACGCGGCCAACAGGGGCCGTTAGAGGGTTCGTGAAGAAGGCCGTGAATTGTCCCACAGCCCCCTGATCAAGCTAACCGTAAACCGCCCGCAAAGCCGCTCGCAGTTGCTCGCCAAGCGCCGGCTTGTCGGCAAAGGGGTCGCTCGGGTTGCGTGCTTGCAAAACGTCTTCAAGCCTTGTTTGTACCGCGCCAATGGCCTTGGGGTGGCTGTAGATGTAAAACTGATTACGGGCAACAGCGTCAAACACCATGTGGGCAACTTCAGCAGCGCTGACCTTGCCCGACGCAACGGCCTTGCTGATCATCGCGTGCTGAACCTTCTGGCTACGCGTCGGTTTACCGTCCATGTCTGCAGGCCGGTTGCGAAAACTCTGGCTGATGCCGGTGTCTACAAAATACGGGCACAGCACCGAAGCACCAATCTGCCCGGTCACCAGACTGAGGTCCTGGAAAAGTGTTTCGCTGAGTGAGACCACGGCGTGTTTGCTGACGTTATAGACGCCCATGTTCGGCGGGCTGAGCAAGCCGGCCATGCTGGCGGTGTTGACGATGTGCCCCTGCCAGGCAGCGTCTTGCGCTGCGGCTTCGAGCATCATCGGCGTGAACAGGCGCACGCCATGGACCACGCCCATGACATTGACGCCCAGCACCCAATCCCAGTCCTGAAGGGTGTTTTCCCAAATAAGACCACCCGAGCCCACACCCGCATTGTTAAAGACCAGGTGCGGCGCTCCAAAACGTGCCTTGACGCTTTTGGCCATGGTCTCCATCTGCGCCGCGTCTGAAACATCCAGCTTGACTGCCATGATCTGAACACCGGTGGCCTTCAACTCAGCACTGGCGGCGTCCAAGGTGTCCTGCTGCACGTCGATCAGTACCAGTTGCATACCCAGCGATGCGCCAATGCGGGCAAAAGCCAGACCGAATCCAGAACCGGCACCCGTGATGACCGCCGTCTTACCCTTGAAATCCGAAATCATGCTGGCGCCAGCGCCTCAGATGAGCTTGACCAGTTGCTTGCCGAAATTTTTGCCCTTGAGCAGCCCCAGAAAAGCCTCGGGTGCAGCGGCCAGGCCCTGGGCGACGCTCTCACGCGGACGCAGCTTACCGGTGCCCACCAAGGTGCCGAGCTCTTTAAGGGCATCGGGCCAGACTTCCATGTGCTCACTGACAATGAAGCCTTGCACCTTGAGCCGGCTCACCAGAATCAGCGTCGGGTAGCTCATGGGCATGGGCTTGCCGTCGTAGCCCGCGATCATGCCGCACAGCGCAATCCGGCCGAAGGCGTTCATGCGCAGCATGACGGCGTCCATCACCATGCCGCCAACGTTCTCAAAGTAACCGTCCACCCCCTTCGGGCAAGCCTGCGCAATGGCCTTGGACAGCGAGCCGGCGTCGGCAAAGAGCTTGTAGTCAATACAGGCGTCAAAGCCCAGCTCGGCGGTAGCGTACTGGCATTTGTCGGGGCCGCCTGCAATACCGACCACTCGGCAGTCGCGCGCCTTGGCCAGCGCCGCAAACGCGCTGCCGACCGCGCCGGTGGCCGCGCTCACCACCAGGGTCTGGCCGGCCTGAGGCTCGATGATCTTGACCAGCCCGTACCAGGCGGTCACACCCGGCATACCGACCGCGCCCAGGTAATGCGAGAGCGGCACGTGGGTGGTGTCCACTTTGCGCATGGCGGCGGGAGTTTCTGCATTGACCACGCTGTACTCTTGCCAGCCGCCCATGCCCACGACTTTGTCGCCTGGGCTGAAACGGGGTGAGCGGCTCTCGACTACTTCGCCTGCCGTGCCGCCTTGCATCACCTCGCCTAGCGCCTGCGGTGCGGCATAGCTTTTACTATCGTTCATGCGACCGCGCATGTACGGGTCCAGGCTTAAGAAATGGTGGCGAACCAGCACTTGGCCTTCTTGCAAATCGGGCGTTGGACTGCTGACCAGTTTGAAGTTGCTGGCGCTGGCAGCGCCCTGGGGCCGGTTATCCAGAAGTATTTGTTGGTTAATGGGCATGAAAACTAGCTCGCTTTAAAAAAATAAACGCACAAGGCAAAAGGCTTGAGGCTGTTAATCGGTGGAAATGCTGGTCTTGTGGCTCTTGGACTCATCGCGTTTGACGTACTTGAAAGTGCCGGTGGCATGGGCGCAGGCCTGGTCCTGGCTGTCGTAGAGCGTGGCTTCCACAAAAGCCATAGAGCCGGTACGCTGTATCAAACGGCCACGCCCGGTCAGCAGGCTGCCGTCACCCGGGGCCGGACGCATAAAGCTGGTTTTCATCTCGATGGTGATCACGCCCATGCCCGGCGCCACACTGCGCGCGGCGGTGGCCATGGTGACATCCATCAAGGTCATGACTGCGCCGCCGTGCGCCACACCAAACGAGTTTTGATGCTCAGGCCGCGGGGTGTAGGTGATCGCAGATTCACCGTTTTCAAAATGCGTGAGCTCAAAACCCAGCAAGGTCACAAAAGGAATTTCAACGCCAAAGTTCATAAAAATCTCAACCGCCGGTGACCACAGACACGCCGCCATCGACCGCCAGCCACTGGCCGGTGATGTGCTTACCGGCGTCAGACGCATACAGCACGCACAAGCCTTTGAGATCTTCATCATCGCCCAAACGCCCTAAGGGTGAATGACCGGCCAGCGTCTCTTCGCCCATGGCCTTGAGCGTGCCGGCCGTCATACGGCTCGGGAAAAAGCCCGGGCAGATCGCGTTGACTGTGATCTTGTACTTGCCCCATTCACATGCCAAAGCGCGCGTGAAATTGATCACAGCGCCCTTGGAGGTGTTGTAAGCCAGGGTGTTCATGCCGGCAGGGTTACCACCCAGCCCGGCAATCGACGCCAGGTTGATGATGCGGCCCGATTGGCGCGGGATCATGCTGTGCTTGGCGATGTGCTGGCTCAGGATGAAGTAACCCCGCACGTTGAGGTTCATGACCTTGTCCCAGGCATCCACCGGATGATCTTCCGCTGGTGCGCCCCAGGCGGCGCCGGCGTTGTTCAGCAAAACATCCACTTGGCCCAGCCGGCGAATAGACTCGTCGGCCAGTGCGCGTATGTCGTCCTCTTTAGAGCAGTCTGCGGCGATCCAGTCGCAGTCAATGCCGGCTGCGCGCAAAGTGGCTACCGATTCCTTCAGGTCTTCGGCCTTGCGCGATGACAACATGACGCGCGCGCCGGCTTCGCCTAGCGCTTGCGCCATTTGCAGGCCCAGGCCGCGCGAGCCTCCGGTTACCAGCGCGGTCTTGCCGCTGAGGTCAAACAACTTCATCACAGTGCGGGTCATTCAAGTCTCCTCAATCTAAAGTTCTGCGGGCTCAGTCTGCTTTCATGCGCGCACGCACAAAGACCAGGGCAAAACCTAACAAGGCCACCACCAGCCCGGCAGCCACCATGCTCCAGCCCAGATCATCGTCGCTGCGCTGCACAGATAAGCCCAGCACCAGGGTGAGCAAGCCGCCGTAAACCAGCACCCATATGGCTGTGTGAAGTCGTTTGGAGGTCAGAAGAAATGCCATTAGAAAGAGTCCTCAGGTAATCCGGCGCCGGTGCAGCCAAGGCGTGTAAAAGGCGGGCGTCAGAGATCCATCTTAGGCATTTCCAAATGGCAGCTACCAAGTAAGCCACTCAAAGTACTTCGAAAACCCCTGCAGCCCCCATGCCACCGCCAATGCACATGGTCACGCACACGCGCTTGGCACCACGGCGTTTGCCTTCAATGAGGGCATGGCCTGTGAGGCGCTGACCGGTCACACCGTAAGGGTGGCCGACTGCGATGGCGCCGCCGTTGACGTTGAGCTTGTCCATCGGAATGCCCAACTTGTCGGCGCAATACAGAACTTGCACGGCAAAGGCTTCATTGAGTTCCCACAAGTCAATGTCGCTCACCTTGAGGCCCAGCTTGGCCAGCACCTTGGGAATAGCGAAGACCGGGCCTATGCCCATTTCGTCGGGCTCGCAACCGGCCACGGCAAAGCCTAAAAAGCGCCCCAAAGGCTTGAGGCCTTTGCGCTCGGCCACGGCTTCGTGCATCACCACCACAGCGCCGCCGCCATCTGAGAACTGGCTGGCGTTGCCCGCGGCAATCACGCCACCCGGTACGGCGGGCTTGATGCCGCTGATGCCTTCAGCGGTGGTACCTTCGCGAATGCCTTCGTCTTTGCTCACTGTGACTTTACGAGTGCTCATACCCATAACCGGGTCGGCAAAACCGGCAATGACGGTGATGGGCGCGATCTCGGCTTCAAACAGGCCGGCGGCTTGCGCGGCCGTGGCCTTTTGCTGACTGCCCGCGCCATAAGCGTCCATGCGCTCGCGCGTGATGCCATAGCGCTTGGCCACCTGCTCTGCGGTTTGCAGCATGTTCCAGTAGATCTCGGGCTTGTTCTTGGTCAGCCAACTGTCGGCCAGCATGTGGGTGTTCATTTCCTGCTGCACGCAGGAGATGCTTTCAACGCCGCCAGCCACGTATATGTCAGACTCGCCGGAGATCACTCGCTGCGCCGCCAGCGCGATGGTTTGCAGGCCCGAGGAGCAAAAACGGTTGACAGTCATGCCAGAGACTGTCACCGGGCAGCCCGAGCGCAGCGCGATCTGGCGGGCAATGTTGGCGCCGGTGGCGCCTTCGGGTGTGGCGCAGCCCATGATGACGTCATCAACTTCACCAGGCTCAATGCCGGCGCGGGACATGGCGTGCTCAACGGCGTGGCCGCCCAGGGTTGCGCCGTGGGTCATGTTGAAGGAGCCCTTCCAGCTTTTAGCCAGAGGGGTGCGTGCGGTAGAAACAATCACAGCTGTGGTCATGGCGTTCTCTTGAATTCGTTGAAGACTGATGGGCTTTTAAGGGTTCAGCTGAAGCTCTTGCCTTCGGCGACCAGACGCGCCAGCAGCGGAGCCGGCTGCCAGAAGGCCGCGTCATCCAGTGGGTTCAGCGCAAAGCGTTGCATGGCCTGGACCACATTGAACAGACCCACTTCGTTGGCGTAGTTCATGGGTCCGCCGCGGTAGGCCGGAAAGCCATAGCCAAAGACATAGGCGATGTCGATGTCGCCGGCCTTGGCGGCAATACCTTCTTCCAGGATGTAGGCGGCTTCATTGACCAGGCTGAAGATCAGGCGCTGCACGATCTCTTCGTCAGAAATTTTGCGCGGCGTGATGCCAAGCGATTGACGGTGCGCATCGATCATGGCCACCACCTCAGCATTGGGGATGGCGTCGCGTTTGCCGGGTACGTAGTCGTACCAGCCGGCACCGGTCTTTTGGCCGAAGCGGCCTTTTTCGCAAAGCAAGTCAGCGGTCTTGCTGTACTTCATGTCGGGCTGTTCGGTGTAGCGGCGCTTGCGAATCGCCCAGCCGATGTCGTTACCAGCCAAGTCACCCATGCGAAACGGACCCATGGCCATGCCGAACTTTTCCATGGCCTTGTCCACTTGCGCAGGCGTGCAACCTTCGTCCAGCAGGAAGCCGCCCTGACGGCCGTACTGCTCAATCATGCGGTTGCCGATGAAGCCGTCGCAAACGCCGGACACCACCGCAGTTTTTTTGATCTTTTTGGCCACAGCCATGACCGTGGCCATAACGTCTTTGCCGGTTTTGGCGGCGCGCACCACTTCGAGCAACTTCATCACATTGGCAGGGCTGAAAAAGTGCAGCCCAACCACGTCTTGCGGGCGCTTCGTGAAGGCAGCGATCTGATTCACATCCAGTGTCGAGGTGTTGGAGGCCAGTATGGCGCCGGGCTTCATGACGCGGTCAAGTTCTTTGAAGACTTTTTCTTTGACGCCCATCTCTTCAAACACCGCTTCGATCACCATGTCGGCGCTTTTCAGATCGTCATAGCTGAGCGTGGTGCTGAGCAGGCTCATGCGCTGCTCGTACTTGTCTTGCTTGAGCTTGCCTTTTTTGACCTGCGCTTCGTAGTTTTTACGAATGGTGGCGATGCCGCGGTCCAGCGCGTCTTGCTTCATCTCGAGCAGCTTGACGGGCATACCGGCGTTGAGAAAGTTCATGGCAATGCCGCCGCCCATGGTGCCGGCGCCAATGACTGCGATGGACTGAATGTCGCGTTGGGACGTATCTGAAGGCACGTCGGCAATCTTGGACGCCCCCCGCTCGGCCACAAACAAATGGCGCAGCGCTCTGCATTCGGGGGTCCACATCAGGTTGATGAAGAGCTCGCGCTCGAGCAGCATGCCATCGGCAAATTTTTTCTGGGTCGCGGCTTCGACGGCGTCCACGCACTTGGCGGGGGCCGGGTAGTTTTTGGCCATGCCCTTGACCATGTTGCGCGCAAACTGAAAGTACGCATCGCCTTGCGGATGGCTGCAGGGCAGGTTGCGAACCAGCGGCAGGGGCCTGACAGCCGCGATTTCCTGGGCCAAGGCCAGGGCTTCGGCGGCCAGGGTGTCTACGGACGCGGCCATCTTGTCAAAAAGTTTCTGGCCGGGCACCATGGCCAGCAACTCGCTTTTAACGGGCTCGCCACTAACAATCATATTAAGCGCAGGCTCCACACCCAGCGCACGCGGCAGGCGCTGCGTGCCGCCGGCTCCGGGCAAGAGACCCAACTTGACTTCGGGCAGGGCCACGCTGCAGCCCGGCGCGGCAATTCGGTAATGGCAACCGAGCGCCAGCTCCAGCCCGCCCCCCATGCAGACCGAGTGAATTGCAGCCACCACTGGCTTGGCCGAGTTTTCGACAGCGAGGATGACGCTCAACAAATTCGGCTCGGCCATGGCTTTGTCGGTGCCGAATTCCTTGATGTCGGCACCGCCTGAAAAAGCCTTGCCGGCACCAGTGATGACGATGGACTGCACGGCAGCGTCCGCATTGGCCTGCTGGAGTGCGTCAGTGACGGCGCGGCGCGTGGCCATGCCCAGACCGTTGACCGGCGGGTTGTCGAGCGTGATAACCGCCACGCTGCCGTGAACTTTGTAATGCGCTGTCATGTGAGAATTCTTTCGTGAATAGAACGAGCGTTCTTTTTTGTTATTGTACGAACACTGGCCGGGCGCAAGTCAAGCGCTCAAGCCTAAACCTCAAGCCATTCCTGACGGGTGTTCGCATCGGCGCGCAAGTCATCAGGGCTGCCTTCAAAAACAAGGCGGCCATGACCCATCACCAAGACCCGGTCTGAAATAGCCATGGCGATGGTCAGCTTTTGCTCAATCAGCAAAACGGACACGCCACGCGCTTTCAGCGTTCCTAAAAACTCACCAACTTGTTCAACAATTTTCGGCGCCAAGCCTTCAGTGGGTTCGTCAATGATGATCAAGTCAGGGTCGCCCATCAGGGTGCGGCACAGGGTCAGCATTTGCTGCTCGCCGCCAGACAACACACCGGCTTCGGTGTGTTGGCGTTCACGCAAGCGTGGAAACATCTTGTACATGTCCTCAAAGCTCCATTGGCTTGGCTTGCCGCTGCGCTTTTGGCCAAGCAGCAGGTTTTGATGCACGCTCAGTGTCGGGAAAATATCGCGGTTTTCAGGCACGTAGCCAATGCCTGCGTGAGCCACTTCAAAGCTTCGCAAACCGGCCAACTGTTGTCCCTTCCAGACAATGTCACCCGTGCAATCCACCAGACCCATGATGGCTTTGGCCGTGGTTGATCGACCCGAGCCGTTGCGCCCCAGCAAGGCCACAATTTCACCGGGCTGCAGGGTAAAACTGATGCCGTGCAGCACATGACTTTTGCCGTAAAAGGCCTGTAAGTTGTCAACTTTGAGCATGCTCAGTGCCCCCCGCTCTGCGCATCAGCAACCGTCGAGCCCAGGTAAGCCTCTTGAACGCGCGGATTGGCGCGCACATTGTCGGGCAAGTCAAAATCAATCACCTCGCCGTAAACCACG
>CAMBWM010000017.1 GCA_945871335.1 Polaromonas sp. YR568
GACCGAGGTGGTGTCAAACAAACCGGTGGCCTGGCTGATCAAAAAGCCGATGCCACGGTTGGACGACATGAACTCGCCGATCACCGTGCCCACCAAGGCGTAGGGCACGGACACCTTCAGCCCGGTAATCACCCAAGAGGTGGCGCTGGGCATGATCACTGAGCGCAGCACATGCCACTGATTGCCGCCCATGATGCGGATGGCGTTGATGAACAATGGGTTCACATCACGCACTCCGGCATAGGTGTTGAGGAACACCACAAAAAAAACAATCGAGGCCGATACCGCGACCTTAGACTCAATACCGATGCCGAACCAGATAATGAACAAGGGAGCCAGGGCGATCTTGGGTATGGAGTACAGAGCTGTGATGAAAGGGTCGAGCACTTCTGCCAATGCCCGAAAGCGCCCGAACAACAAGCCCAAAACAAAGCCGACGAAGGAGCCGATCAAAAATCCCCACATCGTGGCATAAAGCGTGATGGAAAGGTGATTGACCAGCGTACCGTCCATCACCCACTTGCCCAAACGGGTGAATACCGCGGAGGCAGAAGAAATAAAGAGTTTGTCAATCAGCCGGCCAGACGCAAACTCCCAGAACGCCAGAAAAGAAATGCCCACAAGCAGTCGCAAGACAAGAATCCATCTGGCCCGCCGGCCCTCTGCAGCCTCGAATTGGGCCAAAGCTATGCTTCGACCGCCGCTCATTACAGCGGCTTCATCGTCGGAGGTTTTCATGCTTAGATATCCTCGCCTTTTGCGATTTCAGGGGCCAAGATGGACCACAGACGTTCATAAGAGGCCTGAAACTCTGGTTCAAAGCGAACTTTGAAAGGGTCCCGCGGGAAGGGGATATTGATTTGCTCAATGGCCTTAATTTGTCCGGGCCGGCCAGAAAAGACCACTACACGCTGGGCCAACGTGACGGCCTCAGATAAATCGTGCGTCACAAAGATCACCGTCTTGCCGGTCTCTTCCCAGATGTCCAGCAAGCGTCTTTGCATCATCAGTTTGAGTTGAGCATCCAGAGCGCCAAATGGCTCATCCATCAGCAGCGTACCGGGTTCGTAAACCAGCACCTGGGCGAGTGCCACCCGCTTTCTCATGCCGCCGGAAAGTTCATTGGGAAAGCTGTCAGCGAAGCCAGACAGATCAACCGCTTTCATCATGGCCTCCACCCGCTCGCGACGTTGGGCTGCAGAAAAAGGGCGAAAGGTTAGAGGCAACTCGATATTTTCATACACCGTGCGCCAAGGTAAAACGCTGTCGGTCTGCGTCATGTAGCCAACACGTTTATTGACTCCATGAACTATCTGGCCTTCGTGCAGAATTTCCCCGGCAGATGGCTCGATGATCCCGGCAATCATGTTGAGTAAGGTGGACTTGCCGCAGCCTGACGGACCAACAAAGGCTACAAAGTCCCCTTTGGAAATGGTCAAGTCCACCGGGGCCAGGGCGACCGTTTCACGGTCGCGTCGTACATAGCGCTTTTCAACGCCCTGGACCTGAACCGAGATACTCAAAGCCGGCTCAACGCTTCTTGCGCCACCGAAGTGTCGTACATATCTTTAAAAGTCAGGGTGGCTGGCAACGGTGCGGCGTTCATCGTCTTCTGCACCGTGTTAATAAAGTCCACATTCGATTGGAAAAAATTTTCTTTGGGCAAGGGATTAGAGAAAAATATCTTGCTGTTGATTTCAAAGGAAGTGCTGGCAATTTCGGGCGGCAGGCCTTCGAACCACTTGTCCGCCCAGGCCCGGAACTCGGGGGGGCTGGCGTTGATTTCCTTGAGCGCCATCGCCAGGCCCATGCAGTAACGCACCAGGGCTTCGCGCCGGTCCTTGTTGGCCAAGGCGGCCTCGCTGGTGGAGGCGATGATGTAGTTGTACTCTTTCAGGGCAGGTGGCGGGTTGAGTGCCATGTTGAACAGGTAACCGCAGTCACGGTCTTTCACGGCCAGGTCTGAGGTCGGGGACGACAGGCAAAACCCATCAATGACGTTTTGCTGCAACGCCGCCAGCATGCCAGGGCCGCCACCTTGCAACGGAACCAGACGCAAATCGGTATTGGGATCGAGTTTGGCCTGTACCGCCAACCAGCGAAACAGGGCATCCGGTGCAGCACCGGGGCCGGTGGTGCCAAGACGCAAGCCCTTGAGCGCCGCCGCCTTGCGGTCAACCGGCGCTTGCTCGTTGATGCCAAGACGTTTGAGAACGGCGTTAGACAACACCACGTTGCTGGCGTACTTGTTGACGGTCGAAACAAAAGACTTGATGGCCAGTTTTTCACCCCGCGCCCGGGAGGCCTCGCCAGGGTCGCCGAGCACGATGTCCACACCTGAGCCCGCCAGGGCAGCCACATTGGTTCCCCGGTTCGATGCATTGCTGACGACTTTCACGCGGGCCTTGGTAAAAAACCCACGCGAATTGGCATAGTCCTCGGCTGCCCACAGCCAGGCTTTGGAGGTAGAACGAAGCGTCTGGATCTCTGGGACACTTTGGGCATAAGCCCGTGCGGGCAATATAGAAGAGACGCCCAGTGCGGTGGTGGCTGCGATGACGGCACGACGATTCAATTGACTCATTCGTTTACTCCTGGTGGTTAAGGTTGGCAATTGTTCTAATATAGAGACAAACTTACATTTCGATAATTCGGGTAAACCCAATATGCGCAAAAGATGCCATGCACCGACCTGAGAGTGCCGCCGACTATGTGGTGGTAGGTGCGGGGCCTGCCGGGTGCGTTCTGGCGTCTAGGCTCAGCGAAGACCCTGATTGCCGGGTGCTGCTGATTGAGGCTGGAGGCCGTGACTGGAACCCGTTGCTAGGTGTGCCGCTCATGACTGGCCTGATCCTGCGCTCAGCTTACGCCAACTGGTCCTACATCACAGAGCCGGAACCCCAGCTAAATGGGCGCCGCTCCCAATGGGCCCGTGGCAAGGTGCTGGGTGGGTCCACCAGTATTCACGGCATGGTGTACATGCGTGGCTTACCCATGGACTTCGCCGACTGGGCAGCGCGGGGCGTGACCAACTGGTCCTACAAGGACGTATTGCCCTACTTCTTGCGCAGCGAAAACTCGCATCGAGGGGGCAGTGAATTCCATGCCAGTGGCGGCCCTTTGACGGTGTCCGCCGGTCGCTTGGAGAACCCCTTATTTAATGTTTACTTGCAGGCAGCGCAACAAGCCGGCCACCCCCGCAGCGACGACTTTGCCGGCCCCCAGCCCCACGGGGCCGGTGCCTATGACTTCACCATCCGGCAAGGCCGCCGTGTCAGTGCGTCCAGCGCGTTTTTACGCCAGGCGCGGCATCGTCCCAATCTGCGTGTGATCACTCAGGCACAGGCCGTCGGCCTGACCTGGGACACTAACGGACGGGTTCAAGGGGTCGAGACATTGCACCGTGGCCAAAAAATTATCTTGCGCGCTGAGCGGGAAGTTTTGCTCTGTGGCGGGGCGGTCAATTCGCCGCAACTGCTCATGCTCTCAGGGATTGGACCGGCTGAGGCGCTGCGGGCCCTGGGCCTTCAGGTGCGCGTCGACCTGCCCGGTGTCGGCCAGGGCTTGCAAGATCACCTGCTGGTTCGTGTCGAACACCGGGCCTTGGGCGGGGTGACACTTGACCGCCTGCGTCGTGTGGATCAGGCGGGCTGGGCCTTGTTCAAGGCCATGGTCTGGGGCACTGGCCCGGCCACCAGTTTTCCACTGGAAGTGGGCGGCTTGTACAAGTCAGACCCGGGGTTGCAGGAACCTGATTTGCAATCGCATTTCTTGCCCGCGCTTTCTAGCGCCGCCTTGCGATTGCCGTATTTTTCCAAGGTGCTGCCGCAAGACCGGGGCGCTGGTTTTTTTGCCAACGTGTTCCAGTTGCGACCAGAATCAACCGGAGCTATTGAGCTGGCATCTGCAGACCCACTGAAGCATCCCCGCATCCGGCCCTGCTACCTCAGCGCACCGCAAGACATGGTGGTGCTGCGCGAGGGGGTTAAGCGGCTGCGCGAGATTTTTCGGCAGCCCGCTTTCGACAGTTGGCGCGGTGTTGAACTGGCGCCTGGACCGAACGTGCAAAGTGATGCGGACATAGAGGCCTGGATCCGCGCCACCGCCGACACCGTCTATCACCCCACTTCAAGTTGCCGTATGGGAGGCACTGCCGACCCGATGGCGGTGCTGGACAACCAGTGCCGTGTGCGCGGGGTGAGTGGTCTCAGGGTGGTGGACGCTTCGTCACTGCCTCGTGTCACCAGTGGCAACACGGCGGCGCCGGTCTACATGCTGGCCGAGCGCATCGCCGATGTGTTGCGCGGCCGGCTCAGCTTTTAGGCTTGGCTGATGCTTCGTCATAACCACCCTGGCCCTGCAGTTTCGCCCAGGTTGCAAAGGCCGGTGAGGCGTTGACATGGCCACTCCTAATCGCCTCCATCCAGACGCGCGCCGCCTCTACAAAATAGGGCACGCTGCCGGGGAACATCATCAAGGTCAAGGCCTCAGCAAGGTCCATCTCATCCACTTGACTGGCATAGGCCGCCATCAGGGCGTGGTGCAGCCAATCCAAGTGGCCCAGTGCCGCGTGGACGCTGCAGGCGCACAGCCAGATGTCGCGGCGCGACAGCGGCGCGCCGGCGTGTTCGACAGCGTCACGGTACGCGCCCACGATGTCGATGGAAGGCAAATGCGGCATCCAGTGGTTTTGTACAAACCGGTAGGCCGTCACGCCCTTCAGCGATGCAGTCAATTGCAGGACAGCCTTGAACTCGGCATCGCTGCCGCCGCCCTCATAAAATCGCGCAATGTGGTGCGTGGCCAAGGCTTCATCGCAGGCCACCAAAATAGCCAGCCACACCAGCTCCCGGTCTCGCACCGACAAGGTTTTGTGGTCCAGCGCCAGCGCCGTGTACAACTGGTCATAGGCCTGCAACATCACGGGCGAGGTGATCGCCAACAACCCATGGTGGGGCAACAAATAGCCTCGTTTGGCCTGCACGCCAGACAAGCGTTGGGTGAGTTCTTCCGGGGTCATGATGGACTTTCTTATGGATCGATGTGACATGCCTGATACCAATGCATACCCGCTGCTTTTCTCACCACTGCAGGTAGGCCATTGGCGCCTGAAAAATCGTATTGTCCACGCATCAATGTCCCTGCGTTGCGGGGCAGAAGGCGGCATGCACCCGCGCTATCACCAGTACTACCTCAACCGTGCACGCGGTGGCGCCTCGCTGATCATCACCGACCCGGTTGCGTTTTTGCCAAGCCAGGGGTCAGAGCGGCTGTGCGCCTGGAACGACTCGATGGCCGATGATTTGTCCCGTTTTGCGCAGGCTATCCGCGATGAGGATTGCCATCTGCTGGCCCAGATTCAAGACAACGGCCGAGCTCGGCGCGTGAGTGGGCGTGTAGCTGGACTGCGTGGGGCGTCTGCCATGCCGGACGATTTGTTCTACGCCATGCCAGAGGAAATGACGCCGTCCGAGCTGGCGACATTTGTAGATGCTGCAGCGCAGGCCGCCCGTCGCTTGCAGCGTTGCGGCTACACCGGCGTCGAGATTTCAGCGGGGCACGGACACATATTCCACCAGTTTTTGTCGCCGCACACCAACTTGCGCGAGGACGGCTATGGTGGCACTTTGCCCGGCCGCTGCCGCTTGCTGGTGGAAGTCTGCCAGGCCATTCGACAAGTTTGCGGCGACGGCTTCATGCTAGCGGTGAAGTTGCCCGGCGATGATGGCTTGCGCGAAGGCGTAAACCCCCTACTGGCTGCGGAGATTTCCCGCCATTTGGTAGCCCAGGTCAAGCTCGACCTGCTGTCATATGCGCAGGGCACACACCACCACACGCTAGAGATGCACCTGCCCGACGACAGCTACCCCCGCCTGCCCTTCATGCCCTTGCTTAGGCGCCTGAAGGCAGAGACGCCACAAGTTCCGGTGATGGCACTGGGACGCATCACCGACCCGGCAGAAGCCGAGGGAATTTTGACCCGTGGCGATGCTGCGCTGGTAGGCTTGGCACGTGCATTGGTCACCGACCCAGCATGGCCGCTCAAGGCGCAGCGTGGCATGGCGCGCAACATCCGCTACTGCGTGTCTTGTAACTCTTGCTGGGGCACCATCATCCAGGGTCTGCCACTGACTTGCGATAACAACCCGCGCGTAGCGCTCGCCAACGAGCTCGACCCCACACTGCCCGCCGCCGCGCAGCCAAAACGCATTGCGGTCGTTGGGGCCGGGGTTGCGGGCCTGGAAGCGGCCATGACTGCCGCCCAACGTGGCCACCAGGTGACGGTATGGGGACAGGGAGCACTGCCAGGTGGCAAGGCGCAGCTGCAATCGCGCCTGCCCATCAGTGAGTCGATGTCGAGCATTGCCGACTACCAGTTGATGCAGTTACAGCGGCTGGGCGTAGAGCTCCGGCTTGGCCATAGGGTCACCGCCGAAGAGGTACTGGCCACGCAACCCCATTCGGTAGTGTTGGCCACAGGAGCCACCATGGTCTGGCCGCAGGCATTGCCCAGCCACTTACGCGACGAGGGTTGGGTGCAAGACCTGCGCGAGGCGGCGGCGGCTCTGCTCGACCGCCCGGGCACACAGGCCGGCGTGGCCGTGCTGTACGACCTGGACCAGACTGCCGGCACCTATGCCGCTGCCGAATGGTTAAAAGACAAGTTTGAGCGGGTGGTGATTTTGTGTGCCCGTGAGTCGATAGCTCAGGATGTACCTTTGGTGGTCCGCCAGCGCATCCAGCGCCGATGTGCCGAACGCGGTATCGAGATCCTGACGCAAGTCGAACCAGTCTGGACTGATCTGATGGAACAAGAGGGACGTCTGGCCTACCGGAGCATCTTTACCGAAAAGCTCAGCTACATCGACCAGGTGGCATTGATCACCTACGCCTCGCCACGCAAACCTAACCTGGCCCTGTGGCCAGCCTTGCGGGACAGTGGTTTGCCGGTGCACCGTATTGGCGACTGCCTGTTGGCCCGAGAGCCGATGTCAGCCACCGCCGAAGGCTATGCTATCGGTATGGCGCTCTGAGCGGTACAACCCGCCATCAGTGGCCGAACAAGGTCGCGGTCTGGGCATTGACACCCCACGCAGCAGTCCCCCGCGACGATTGCCACCTTTTTTGCTGAAACTCAAAGACAAGCGCTCAGAGATAATCCAAATCTATGGATTCCCTGTCTCAACTAGCCCTAGGTGCCGCCGTTTCGGTCGCCGTGATGGGCCGCCGTACAGCGGTGTGGAAGTCGGCGCTGTGGGGCGCCGTCGCGGGCACACTGCCCGATCTTGATGTCCTTATCGACCAAGGCGATGTCATCCGGAACATGGTGCTGCACCGCGCCGAAAGCCATTCGATTTTCTGGATAACGCTGTTCTCCCTGCCCTTTTCCGCGTTGGTGGCACGGCTGCACGGCGAATTGGGTTTGCTGCGGCGCTGGTGGCTGGCGCTCTGGTTGGTACTGGTGACGCACCCGCTGCTCGATGCGATGACCGTTTACGGCACACAGTTGGCACTGCCGTTTTCCAACTACCCGTTTGGCGTGGGAAGTATCTTCATCATTGACCCTTTGTACACGCTGCCGCTGTTGGTTGGCGTGATCTGGGCGCTGTTATCGGGCAGTGGGCCGCGAGGTCAGGTGGTCAACGCCGTCGGTCTGCTGGTCAGCACGGGCTATCTTGTCTGGAGTTTTGCCGCCCAGCAACAAGTGGCGCAAATCGCCCGCGCCACGCTGGCGCAGCAAGGCATCGTGGTTGAGCACTTACTGGTCACGCCCACGCCTTTCAACACGGTGCTGTGGCGGGTTATGGCGGTGGCCGGAGACGACTATCACGAGGGCTTTTATTCGCTAGCGGACGATCAGCCGAAGATTAAATTTGACCGCTTCCCGCGCGGCAATGCGTTGGCCGCCGAGCTGCAGGGCATTGACGGTGTGCAGCGCCTGATAACTTTCACCAAGGGCTTTTACAAGCTGGAGCAGCAGGACAGTCGTTTGTTGATCACGGACCTGCGCATGGGACAGGAGCCGAACTATTCTTTCAGCTTTGCTGTTGCCGAGCGGCACAGCACCCCGGTGCCATTGCCCCAGCCTGAGCAAATGAGAATCGCAATAGACATCCCACGCAGCCTGAACTGGTTGTGGCGACGGGCGCTCGGAGAGCAACTGCCACCGCCGCGTTAGCAGCTAACTCAAGGAACCAGACCCAGCGCGTGCATGTAAGCAGGCTCCAGCATCAAATGGTCCCAAGCCACGGCGGGCTTGGTGGGCAGCAAGGCCAGACGGCGATTTTCGCTGGACTCCAGCGGCTCCCATTGGCCTTTGATTTGGGCGCGGGTCATGCCTTCGAGCAGCTCGTCAACGGCCGCGCCACCGTCCAGGCTCTGGTTACACAGCAGCACCATGTCGCAGCCGGCGTTCAGCGCGGCCACGGCGGCTTCGCTGTAGCTCACTTGCTTGCCATCCAGCAGACGTGCGCCGGCCATGCTGAGGTCGTCACTGAAGACAGCGCCGCCAAAACCGAGCTGGCCGCGCAGGATATAGCCTAACCATTTTTCTGAAAAGCCGGCCGGGCGCGCATCGACCTTGGGATAAATCACGTGCGCGGGCATGACGCTGGTGAGCGTGGTGTTGAGCCAGTCGTAGGGGGCCGCGTCATCGGCCAATATGGCTTTGAGGCTGCGACGGTCCACTGGAATGTCGGTGTGCGAGTCGGCTTTGACAAAGCCATGACCGGGGAAGTGCTTGCCGCAGTTGGCCATGCCGGCTTGCAAGAGGCCGTGCATCAGGCTCTTGGCCAGCAAAGCGACCAGACGCGGGTCGCGGCTGAAGGCGCGGTCGCCGATGACGCCGCTCTCACCCCAGTCCAGGTCCAGCACCGGCGTGAAGCTGAAGTCCACACCACAGGCGCGCAACTCGGCGCCCAGCACATAGCCGCAGGCGGTGGCGGCATTGGTGGCAGCCATGGCACCGGCGCCTTCACCACTTTGTCCGTCTTGCAGCCACATCTGGCCCAGCGCGCGCATGGGCGGCAGATGCGTAAAGCCGTCTGTCTTGAAGCGCTGCACGCGGCCACCCTCGTGGTCCACGCAAATGAGCAGGTCTTTGCGCAATTTTTTTATGTCGGCGCACAGAGCGCTGAGCTGGGCGCGGCTTTCCCAGTTACGGGCAAACAAAATCAGTCCGCCTGTCAGCGGATGCTTCAGGCGCTGGCGGTCGGTCTTGGTCAGCGTGAGGCCGGCGATGTCGATGATGAGAGGAGCGTGCTGGCCGGAGGTGGTGTTCATACAAATAGATAAAAAATAAAAAACTAGGAGGCGCTGGCTTGCTCGACCACCACAAAGCTGGCGGCGTAGTCGGTCTCATCGGTCACGCTCACATAAGCGCTCAAGCACCTGGCCTCAAACCAGGACTTGAGCTCACCGTGCAGCACGATGCGCGGCTGGCCGCTGGCGGCTCTGGCGATTTCACAGTGCCGCCAAGTCATTGGCATGCGCATGCCCATGCCGACGGCTTTGCTAAAGGCTTCTTTGGCCGAAAAACGTGTGGCGAGGTAGCGAACGCCGCGCTCGGGCCAGCGCGTGCTGCGCTGCTGCCAGGTAGCAAATTCGGCATCGCTCAAGATCTTGAGCGCAAATCGCTCACCGTGGCGCTCCAGGCTTGCGCGTATGCGCCGCACATCACAGACGTCGGTGCCGATGCCGTAAATCATGAGGCGTCAAAAGCCGCGTCGATGCAGCGCAGGTAGTCCTTCACCGTGGCGGTGTAGCCCAGCTCGAGCGCGTCGGCGATCAGCGCATGGCCGATCGAGACTTCGAGCACGCCCGGTACATCCTGCAAAAATTCGGTGAGATTATCTCGGTTGAGATCATGGCCAGCGTTCACCCCCAAGCCACACAAGGCCGCGGCTTTGGCCGTCTCGATAAAGGGCCGCAAGGCTTGAGTTTTGTGCAGCCCGGGCCAGGCGCGCGCATAGGTTTCGGTGTAGAGCTCAACGCGGTCAGCGCCCAGCGCGGCGACAGCGACCATGGCTTCGGGTACCGGGTCCATGAACAGGCTCACCCGCACGCCCAGCGCATGGCATTCGTCAATGATGGGGCGAAGGCGCGCTGCTTCAGCCGGAAATGACCAGCCGTGGTCACTGGTGGACTGGTCAGCGCTGTCGGGCACCAGCGTGGCCTGGTCGGGTTTGAGATCGCGTACAAACTCCATCAGGTTGTGAAAGGGGTTGCCCTCGATGTTGAACTCGCGGTCCGGCCAGTCACCCATCATGTCGGCCAGTTCGTGAACATCATGGTGCTTGATGTGCCGCTCGTCAGGACGTGGATGCACCGTGATGCCACTGGCACCGGCCATGAGGCACAGCTGCGCGGCGCGCAACACACTGGGGATACCGAGCTCGCGGGTGTTGCGCAGTAAAGCGACCTTGTTGACATTGACCGACAAAGCGGTTCGGCCACCGGCCAGAGCTGAGTTCGCAGGGATGTTTTTAGAAGTAGCCATAAGTCAGGTTGAAACCGGGCAAAAAACAGCGTGCCTTAAAGAGACTGCAGATCGATCATCATTTGACGGGTCTTGAGCACTTTCACGCCGCAATGGTAGTGCAGCAAGGCGCGCAACTGCGGTTTGAGTTCAGAAATAATGTGGAGGCAAGCTTGCACAGTGTCTGAAAAAGTCGCGCCATCGGCTAGCGTTTGTTGCAGGCCCAGCCATTGTGCGCCCGTGAGGCTGGCCCGGTCATCGTCGTGCGCTTCACGCAGCCCGGCCTCGGGCACCAGCACATAAGCTGTGGCAGGCTCGAGCGGCTGCAAGGTGGCGGTTTGCGCGTCCAGCGTGGGCAGCAGGCCGATGTCACGCAGCAGGCGCAGTTCAAAAGCGCGCAGCGCCACCGGCAAGGTGTCTATGTTTTGCTTGGCCAGCAGCTCGACAGTGACCGCGTAAGCATCAAACAGCGCCGGGTGCGGGTCGTCACGGGCCAGCAGGCGCATCAGCAACTCGTTGAGGTAATAGCCCGACAGCAGCGCGTCCCCCGTGGGCATGACGTGGCCCCCCTGCCATTCGGCGCTCTTGAGGTTGCGGATTTCAGCATCGCCACCAAAAGCCACATGCAGGCGTTGCAGCGGAAGCAGCACCGGGCGAAAGTTAGAGCTGGGTTTTTTGGCGCCCCGCGCCACCAGCGCGATGCGCCCCTGACGGCGCGTGAACACCTCCAGGATCAGGCTCGACTCGCTCCAGTCGTAGCGGTGCAGCACATAGGCTGGCTCGTCCGAGAATCGTTTGACAGCCACCGCTTACAGCAAACAAAAAGATAGGGAAGTTTTCCCGCCGGGCCGCCCCAAGGGAAAAAGTTCCCCCTCGGGGGGCAGCGAACCACACGCAGTGGGGAGCGTGGGGGCTTCAGTTTTCCCGCCGGGCCGCCCCAAGGGAAAATGTTCCCCCTCGGGGGGCAGCGAAGCACACGCAGTGGGGAGCGTGGGGGCCATATCACTCATAACCGAAGGTTTTCACCCGGGCGTCGTCATCGGCCCAGCCGGAGCGCACCTTGACCCAGATCTCGAGGAAGACTTTACCGCCCGTCAGCGTCTCGAGTTCGTGGCGCGCTTCGGTACCGATACGTTTGAGCTTTTCGCCCTTCTCGCCAATGATCATGCCCTTATGACCGTCACGCTCAACGACGATGGTGGCCGCAACGCGGCGCAGATTGCCCTCTTCCTCGTATTTATCGATGATCACCGTTGAGGTGTAGGGCAACTCATCGCCAGTCAGTCGAAAGAGTTTTTCGCGAATGATCTCAGCGGCCATGAAGCGGTCGCTGCGGTCGGTCAGCTCGTCGGCGCCATACATCCAGGGCTGTTCGGGCAGGTATTTTTCGCAAATACCGAACAGCCGCTCGATGTCTTTGGTGTTGTTGGCCGACATGGGCACGAACTCGGCAAAGTTATGGCGCTCTTGCATCTCGCGCAGCCAGGGCGCGAGGTCACCGCGGCGGTGGATCAGGTCAAATTTATTGGCCAGCAAAATAGCCGGCGTGCCTGCCGGCAGCAGCGCCAGCACCTTGGCGTCGGCGGTGTTGAACTGGCCGGCCTCGACCACAAAGACGATCAGGTCCACGTCATTCACGGCGCCAACCACGGTGCGGTTGAGCGAGCGGTTCAGGGCATTGCTGTGGCGGGTCTGGAAACCCGGCGTGTCAACAAATACAAACTGCGTAGGCCCGATAGAGCGCATGCCGGTGATGCGGTGGCGTGTGGTTTGCGCCTTGCGCGAGGTGATGCTGATCTTTTGCCCCACCAACGCATTGAGCAAGGTGGACTTGCCGACATTGGGCTTGCCGACGATGGCGATCAGGCCGCAGCGCTGGCCTTCGGAGGGTGTTGCCGGCGCGTTGCTGGCGCGGCTGGCCATGGCCTGGGCCAGCATGGCGTCCAGCGCTTCCGGGGACTGGACAGGGCTTAGGCCGGGGGCTGTTTGGTCCTGCGGGGGAGCGGCTTTTTTGCCTTGTGTCATGAAAATCCATCAGAGGCTGTCCGTGGACAGCGCAGGTTAAGTGGCTCGCTGTCTAGCTCTCAAGCGTCTTGACGAAAGCCAGCATGGCCGAGGCTGCAGCTTGCTCACCGGCCCGGCGCGAACCGCCGATACCACGTTCGGCACGGCCGTACTCGGAGATTTCGCATTCGACATCGAAAGTTTGTTGATGGGCTGCACCGGAGGTGCCGACAACGCGGTAGATCGGCAAATTCATTTTGCGGCCCTGCAGCCATTCCTGCAGCTCGGTCTTGGCGTCTTTGCCGATGGCTGGCATTTGCGGTGTGATGTCTACCTCTTTAAAAAGCCGCCTTACCAGTGCTGAAGCAATGTCAAAGCCGGCGTCCAGATAGACCGCGCCGATGATGGCTTCGATGGCGTCTGCCAGGATGGAGGCACGCTTTTGACCACCGGATTTAACTTCGCCCTCACCCAGCCGCAGCAGCAGAGGAAGGCCCAGCGTCAGGGCCAGTTGGTGCAGCGTCTCTTGTTTGACAAGGTTGGCGCGCACGCGGGACAAATCGCCCTCAGGCAGTTCAGCCAGTCGCTCGTACAAAAGACCAGCCACCGCCAGGTTGAGCACAGAGTCACCCAGAAACTCAAGCCGTTCGTTGTGGTCGACTGAAAAGCTGCGGTGCGTCAGCGCTTGCTGCAGCAGCTTGGGCTGGGCAAACTCATGGGCCAGCCTTTGTTGCAGCGCTAACAGCGGTCCGCCCAGGGACGGCTGAGGGGCAGAAAGTACAGTGGAGCGACTCATGGGCTGGTAATGGGCATGCGCTTAAGGGCAGTGCTTAGTCAAAGCCGCCTATGCGTTTGAGGTTGCCAAAGTTCATCCAGACAAAAAATGCTTTGCCGACGATATTTTTTTCTGGCACAAAACCCCAGTAGCGCGAATCCATGGAGTTATCGCGGTTGTCACCCATCATGAAATAGTGCCCAGGCGGCACTTTGCAGACCACGCCTTCACTGCTGTAGCGGCAGTTTTCACGAAAAGGGAAGTCTTCGGTTGCCTGCACAAAGGATGGGCGATCGTCTTCATTGAGGATGCGGTATTTGCGCTGGCCGTCGGCCGCCACTTCCTGATACTGCTTGGTGTAGCGCAGTGCGTCCTCGTCAAAGAACTCGGGCAGCGCGGTTTTGTCCAGTGGCTTGCCGTTGACAGTGATTTTTTTGTTCAGGTAGGCCACTTCGTCACCGGGCAGGCCGACCACACGCTTGATGTAGTCCAGGCTGGGCTTGGGCGGGTAGCGAAACACCATCACGTCACCGCGCTCGGGGCTGTGGTTGTCAAAGAGCTTGATGTTGGAGACCGGCAGGCGCACGCCGTAGTGGAATTTATTGACCAGAATCAGGTCGTTGATCATGAGGGTCGGGATCATCGAGCCCGACGGGATTTTGAAGGGCTCAAACAAAAAAGAACGCAACACAAACACCACCACAATGACCGGGAACAAGCCAGCAGTCCAGTCCAGCCACCAGGGCTGCGTCAAAAGGCGGTTGCGTGCCTGTTCCAGGTCGACTTCATCGGCACGCAGACCCTGGCTGCTGAGTTCGGAGCGACGCTGGGCGACGCTGACTTGGAGCTGCTCAGCCGCGCGTTTGCGCTGAGGTAAAAAATAAAGGCGTTCACCCAGCCAGTAGACGCCGGTGACCAGGGTCGCCGAAAACAGCAGCAAAGCAAAGTTTCCCTCGACCATGCCGATGTACCAGGCGCCGCCATAGCCTACAAAACCGGCCAGCACCAAGGCCGTGATTGAACTCATGACAGCGAGCATTAATCTTCTACCTGCAGTATGGCCAGGAAGGCCTCTTGGGGCACCTCGACCGAGCCGATTTGTTTCATGCGCTTTTTGCCTGCTTTTTGTTTTTCAAGCAGCTTCTTCTTGCGCGAAATGTCGCCGCCGTAGCACTTGGCGATCACGTTTTTGCGCAGTGCCTTGATTGTCTCACGCGCAATCACGTTGGCCCCGATAGCTGCCTGGATGGCAACGTCGAACTGCTGGCGTGAAATGATCTCGCGCATTTTGCTCACGACAGCGCGGCCGCGGTACTGGGACTGGCTGCGGTGAACAATGATGGACAGTGCGTCCACTCGCTCACCGTTGAGCAAAATATCCACCTTCACCACGTCCGAGGCGCGGAACTCCTTGAACTCATAGTCCATCGAGGCATAACCGCGCGAAACTGATTTGAGCTTGTCAAAGAAGTCCAGCACGATCTCGCCCAGCGGCATGTCGTAGGTCAGCATGACCTGCTTGCCGTGGTAAGCCATGTTCAGCTGGATACCGCGCTTTTGGTTGGCCAGCGTCATGACGGCGCCCACATAGTCTTGCGGCATATAAAGATGCACGGTGACGATGGGTTCGCGGATTTCCTGGATGCGGCCGGCGTCCGGAATCTTGGACGGGTTCTCCACCATCAGAAACTCTCCGCCGGGCATGAGCACTTCATAGACCACACTGGGCGCGGTGGTGATCAGGTCCTGGTCAAACTCGCGCTCCAAGCGCTCCTGCACGATCTCCATGTGCAACAGGCCCAGAAAGCCGCAGCGAAAACCAAAGCCCAGTGCCTGGCTGACTTCGGGTTCGTAATGCAGCGAGGCGTCGTTGAGCTTGAGCTTTTCCAGCGCATCGCGCAGCGATTCGTATTCGCTGGCCTCCGACGGGTACAGGCCGGCAAACACCTGGGGCTGGATTTCCTTGAAGCCGGGCAGGGCCTGGGTGGCGGCAAAGGCCGCGCCCCCGGTTCCGGGCTTGATCATGGTGACGGTGTCGCCGACTTTGGCCGCCTGCAACTCTTTGATGCCGGCAATCACAAAGCCCACTTCCCCCGCCTCCAGCGCCTGGCGCGGTTCGGTGTGCGGCGTGAAAACGCCCAGTTGCTCAGCGTTGTAGAGTGCCTCTGTGGCCATCAGTTTGATGCGGTCGCCCTTGGCCAGTCGGCCGTCGACCACGCGCACCAGCATGACCACGCCCACATAGGCGTCGTACCAGCTGTCAATGATCATGGCGCGCAGCGGAGCTTCGGGGTTCCCCTTGGGCGCCGGTATGCGGGCGACAACGGCTTCCAGGATTTCGTCGATGCCCATGCCGGTCTTTGCGCTGCACGGAATTGCGTCGGTGGCGTCAATACCGATGACGTCCTCAATTTCGAGCTTGGCATTTTCAGGGTCGGCCTGCGGCAAATCCATTTTGTTGAGCACCGGCACGACTGTGACGCCCAGGTCAAGCGCGGTGTAGCAGTTTGCAACGGTCTGTGCCTCTACGCCCTGACTGGCATCAACGACGAGCAGCGCACCTTCGCAGGCCGACAGCGATCGGCTCACTTCATAAGAGAAGTCGACATGGCCTGGGGTATCGATCAGATTGAGGTTGTAAACCTGGCCGTCTGCGGCCTGGTAACGCAGGGCAGCGGTCTGCGCTTTGATGGTTATCCCACGCTCTTTTTCTAAATCCATGGAGTCAAGGACTTGGGCGCTCATCTCGCGGTCTTGCAAACCTCCGCATCGCTGAATGATCCGGTCTGCGAGCGTGGACTTGCCGTGATCGATGTGGGCAATGATCGAAAAATTTCTGATGTGATTCATCAACGCAAACGCCTAAGTACTTGAAATTATTGCGAAGACCAGGGGCCGACTTCGCAATAGACATAAAAAAGGGCGCGTCGATTTGCGACGCGCCCTGAACCAACAATCTATGGCAACTGCGATAGTTGGAACTTCATTGTAGGCAAAAAGCCGGTGCTGCATAGCCTCGAAAAAGCTAAAACCGCGTCGTTGCAGACCAGCAACATGAAACTTATACACAACTTATTCACAATTCCTTTTGCACAACTCTGAACAACTTGTGGGTGATCTGTGGATCACGCACAAACTGCTTAAAACGTGGGCACAAGCGCCGCTCATAAACGATCTATATAGCAAAATAAACCGAAATTAGCAATCATTCTATCCAAATTCGTTGAAGCACTATTCGCAAGATGAATAACCTGAATACAAGTTAGCGCCCACAGACAAAAGTAAAGAACCAGGGGAAATCAAAAATAAATTTTTTTTGGCCTGCAAAAAGGCCCGCAACCTTTGAAGCCCACAAGGCTTCAAAGGCTATGGCGTGCTCAGCGGCCGGGACGAATCAAGGCGTATTGAGCCAGCTCACCACGGCGGAACAGCACATTCACGGTCTTGGTTTTGTCTATTTTGGCCAGCGTCTGCTCAAAATCCTTGACGCTGAGCACCTCGGCATTGGCAATCGCCACGATCACGTCGCCCTCGCGCAAACCGGCACGGGCAGCAGCGCCTTCGACCGACTCGACGCGCACACCGCCGCGCAGCTTAAATTCCTTCTTTTGTGCGTCATTGAGCTCAGCCACCACCAGCCCAATGGCCTGGGCCGGGCCCGCCACTGGAGGCTTGGCTTCGGGCACAGCGGCACGGCGCACCGGTTTTTCAGCTTCGATCTCAGCGATGGTCACCATCAGTTCGCGCGAAGTGCCACGGCGAAACACCGTGATGGGTGAACGCGTACC
>CAMBWM010000018.1 GCA_945871335.1 Polaromonas sp. YR568
ACCAACCTACCTTTTTACAGCTTTAAAGACGTCAGCATCAAGCGCAGCGTTCCTTTTGCGGTGATTGTGCTGATCGCACTGGGTATCGCTGTCATCAATATTGACCCGCCAACTGTGATGTTCGGCTTGTTCGTTTTGTACGGTTTATCTGGCTACGTTTTGTATGGCTGGCGCAAAACCAAAGGTTTGCAGACCAGCGTGATTTCCACATCCACGGATGAACCTGAAGAGCGCGATCTTCACAAATAAGTCCATGGGAAATTTTTGTGATACATTCCCGCTTATGAACTTGTTGACGCTGTCGCTACTGCTACCTCCCTCAGGGCGGAGACGGTAGCGCGCACGCGTCAACCATCAACGGCCCGTTTGCAGCAGCATCGGGCCGTTTTTTATTGGCCGTTTGATTTTCACGTTTGCGAGAACCCTATGTTGATAAATTCTTCGGGCAGTTACAAAGCTTTACGCCGGCAATTGAGTGAGTGCCGCGGGTGCGATACGGTGCTGACGGCCTCGCTCCAAGCCATTGTTCGGGTTTGCTTCGCAGCCAGAGCGGGCAGGGCAAGCGGGTCTCATCCGGCGCTACCATGACGGTTTGACTCAGACTCAACGCTCGGGCGCTGCAACTAGCCAATTTCGTATTTCGTTTTTCAAGAGGACATGCTATGACCGATAAATTGATCATTTTCGACACAACCTTGCGGGACGGCGAGCAGTCGCCTGGCGCATCCATGACGCGCGATGAAAAACTGCGTATTGCCCGTCAACTCGAGCGACTGAAAGTTGACGTGATCGAAGCCGGCTTTGCTGCCAGTTCCAACGGCGACTTTGAGGCTGTGCAGGCCATCGCCAATGCAATAAAAGACGCGACAATTTGCTCGCTGTCGCGCGCCAATGACCGCGATATTTCACGTGCTGCCGAGGCGCTCAAGGGCGCTCGCTCAGCGCGCATTCACACCTTCATCGCCACCAGTGCCTTGCACATGGAGAAGAAACTCCGTATGACGCCCGAGCAAGTTCTCGAGCAGGCCAAGCTGTCGGTGCGTTTTGCCCGTAATCTGGTGGGGGACGTTGAGTTCAGCCCCGAAGACGGTTACCGCAGCGATGTCGACTACCTGTGTCGCGTTCTCGAGGCGGTGATCAAAGAGGGAGCCACCACCATCAACGTGCCGGACACTGTCGGTTACGCCGTACCCGAGCTCTACGGCAACTTCATCAAGACCTTGCGCGAGCGCGTGCCCAACAGCGACAAGGCCATCTGGTCTGTTCATTGCCATAACGACCTGGGCATGGCCGTGGCCAACTCACTGGCCGGCGTGAAGATCGGCGGCGCGCGTCAGGTGGAGTGCACCATCAACGGCCTGGGCGAGCGTGCCGGCAATTGCTCGCTCGAAGAGATTGTCATGGCCGTGAAAACGCGCCGCGATTACTTTGACTTGGACATGAACATCGACCCGCTGCACATCGTGGCCGCCAGCCGCATGGTCAGCCAGACCACCGGCTTCGTGGTCCAGCCCAACAAGGCGGTGGTGGGTGCCAATGCCTTTGCCCATGCTTCCGGCATTCACCAGGACGGCATGCTCAAGGCCCGCGAAACCTACGAAATCATGCGTGCCGAGGACGTGGGCTGGAGCGCCAGCAAAATGGTGCTGGGCAAACTCAGTGGCCGCAACGCCTTCAAGCAGCGCCTGTTGGACCTGGGCGTGCAGATGGAAAGCGAGACCGACATCAACGCAGCTTTTGCCAAGTTCAAGGAACTGGCTGACCGCAAAAGTGAGATTTTTGACGAAGACATCCTGGCGCTGGTGAGTGACGAGAGCGTGTTGCAGGAGCGTGAGCAATATGGTTTTGTGTCCCTTTCTCAGCACAGTGAAACCGGCGAACGGCCGCAGGCCAGCGTGGTCTTCACCGTCAATGGCAAGGAAGTCAAGGGCAGCTCAGACGGCAATGGTCCGGTTGATGCCTCGCTCAAGGCCATCGAGAACCACGTCAAAAGCGGCGCCGAGATGGTGCTTTATTCGGTCAACGCTATCAGCGGCTCCACCGAGAGCCAGGGTGAAGTCACGGTTCGCCTGCAAAACAGCGGTCGTATCGTCAACGGCGTTGGGGCAGACCCCGACATCATCGTGGCCTCGGCCAAGGCCTACCTGAGTGCTTTAAGTAAATTGCACAGCAAGGCCGACCGGGTACCGGCCCAGGGCTAAGCAGCCAGACGGACGGTTTACATGAATAAAGCGTCGCAAGTTTTTGATATTGCATAGTTTTTTAATTTTGTATACACTGCGAGCCTGCTGATCTTTGTTCCCGTAAACCGCTCGGAAGCTGAATGCAAATTTTTAAAACGAGTTTTGCGCTTTTGCCCAGATGCTTTGGTGTCTGCTTTTTAGGCTTGATGCTGGCACTTCCGGCTTACAGCGCCCCTGCGAACCAGAAAAATGACAAACAGCCCAAAAACCGTGTCACCAAAGCAGTAAAACATGCCGCGCCCAGTCATAAGGTCGCCAAAGCTAAAGCGCGAAAACTGAAGCACGCCTCGGCTCGTAAATCGGTTCCCGAAAAGCTGTCTTTTGGCCATATTGCCGGCTTGCAAGGCGTATTTGATCCTCTGTCCCTCAAGTCCAGCGTCGCCTTGGTAATAGATCAAGACACGCGGGAAGTGTTGCTGAGTAAAAACGAAAACGCCGTGTTGCCGATTGCGTCGATCACCAAGCTCATGACGGGTGTGATCATCAGCGCGGCAAAGCTTCCCATGGATGAAATCATCACCGTCACCCAGGACGATGTCGATACCGAAAAAGGCAGCACTTCGCGCTTGCGCGTGGGCACGACTCTGACCCGCGGTGAGTTGCTGCACCTGGCCTTGATGGCCAGCGAAAATCGTGCAGCCCATGCATTGGGCCGGACCTACCCGGGTGGCATGGACGTGTTTGTCGGGCAGATGAACAGCATGGCCCGTCTCTTGGGCATGAATGACACCCGCTATGTAGAGCCAACCGGCTTGTCGAGCCAAAATCAGTCGAGCGCGCAAGACTTGGCAACCTTGGTGATCGCCGCTCACAGCGACTCTACGCTGCGTGAGCTCTCCACCTCCACGGGTTACAGCGTTGAGGTGGGGCGCAAGACCTTACAGTACAAAAATACCAACCGGCTGGTAAAAAACCCGGAGTGGGATATCGGGCTTCAAAAAACCGGCTACATATCCGAGGCTGGCCAATGCCTGGTGATGCAGACCCGTATCGCCGGGCGCAAGCTGATCATGGTGTTTCTTGACTCTGCCGGCAAGTTAAGCCGCCTGGGTGATGCGGAGCGGGTGCGACGCTGGGTTGAGTCGGGCCCTCTGGTGATTCGAAAAATAAGTGACTCACAGGTCGGCCCGCTAATCAGCGGTTAGAAAAGAGCCTTCAGTCTTCTTTTCGGTAGCCCATGGCCGCTGATATTTCGACTGCAGTGGCTTGTAACTTGGGTAGCCAGTTTTCGTCGAGCCGATCGGCAGGCGCTGATATGGACAATCCGGCAACCAGCTTGTTCTGGTCGTCATAAATCCCCGCTGCCATGCACCGAACACCGAGCTCCAGTTCCTCGTTATCACGCGCTATGCGGTATTGCCGCACCTTGGCCAGCTCCCGCTCCAGTGAAATAAGTTGAGTGATGCTGTTGCGTGTATGGCCCGGTAAGCCAGTGCGGGTGGCGTAGCTGCGCAGTCGCTGCGTGTCGTCAAAGGCTAAAAATAGTTTGCCGACCGAAGTCAGGTGCAAAGGCGCGTGGCCGCCAATGGCGCGCACCACTTGCATGCCCGAACGCTCGCTGTAAGCGCGCTCTATGTAGACGATCTCGTCGCCTTGTCGCATGCTGAGGTTGACGGGCTGCTGAGTGAGTTTGTGTAACTCGCGCATAGGCACCAGTGCCGCATCACGAACGCTCAGGCGCGCCTTGACCAAATTGCCCAATTCCAACAAACGCATGCCCAATCGGTAGCTGCCAGATACCGGCCGCTCGACAAAGCGGCCTGTGGCCAGGTCATTGAGAATGCGGTGCGCTGTTGAGGGGTGTAAACCGGATTTTTCGCTGATTTCCTTGAGTGACAAGGTTTCCTCACGCGAGGCCAGGATATCGAGCAGCGTGAACATTCGTTCAATCACTTGAACAGTGGGCGTTGCAGGCTTGCTGAGATCTGTTTTTTTCATGAATCGAGCTTTGGGCCCAATTTTACTTTATGAAATTCAAATCAGCGCTGCAGGATCAAGGCGATTGCCATTGACCATTTAAAAGTAGCTGATGCGGTGAAAAACGGGACTTGTATTTCATCTTCGGACTTTGAGCGATCCAATAACCCAAATACAGATAGTCCAACCCAAGTTGGCGGGTTTGTTCTATTTGCCACAACACGCTGTAGTTGCCGTAGCTGGTCTGAGCTTCGGGTTCATAAAAGGTGTAGACCGCCGAGATGCCATCGTTCAACACATCAAGGATGGAAACCATTTTGAGTGCGCCCGCCTCGCCGTTGGCCCGAGGTTCGCGGAACTCAACCAGGCGAGAGTTAACCCGGCTTTGCAGTAAAAATTGCGTGTATTGGTCGATGCTGTCCTGGTCCATCCCGCCACCCGCATGGCGGCCGTTTTGGTAACGCAGGTAAAGCGCGTAGTGTTCCTGCATAAAGCAAAGTTTGAGCACACGCGCCTCGAGATGTTGATGCTGAACCCAGGCCCGGCGCAGGCTGCGGTCAGCTTGAAACTCTTTGGCCAGCACGCGCAAAGGCACACAGGCCTGGCAGCCATCGCAGTAAGGGCGGTAAGTGAACATGCCGCTGCGCCTGAAACCCTGGGCCACCAGTTCGGAGTAAGCCTCGTTGTGGATTAAATGACTGGGCGTTGCAACTTGAGAACGGGCTTGCCGCGCCGGCAAGTAGCTGCAAGGGTAGGGTGCAGTAGCGTAGAACTGCAGGCTCTGAAGTGGCAAGTCTTTAAGATGCGTCACGGCTGGGGCTTGAGAATTTGTTGCCAGTCAAGGGTATCAAAAATCCACATTGGGCTGGGCATCTGGGAGTGCTGCTGGACCTGTTTGACGAAGTCTGCACGCGGTATTTCCGCGGCCCCCAGTGAGGCAAGATGACGTGTATTTTGCTGGCAATCAATCATGGCGATACCTTTGGCTCTGCAAAACGCGACCAGACCTGCCAATGCAATTTTAGAGGCATCGCTCTGGCGCGAGAACATGGATTCACCAAACACCATGTTGCCCAAATTAACGCAATAAAGCCCGCCAACCAACTCTCCGTGAATCCAGGTTTCAACGCTGTGCGCGTGGCCGGCCTGGTGCAGGTTGGTGTAAGCGTCGATCATCTCGGGAACGATCCAGGTGCCCGGTTGGCCGTCCCGCGGAGTTTGGGCGCAAGCGTTGATCACGCGCTCGAACACTGTGTCAAAGCGCACGATGCAACCAGGCTCCAGCACAAAGCGACGCAAGGTTTTTTGCAGGGAACGTTGCAGCTTGAAGTCCCGAGTTTGCAATACCATGCGCGGCTCGGGGCTCCACCACAAAATCGGCTGCCCCGGGCTGAACCATGGAAATATGCCCTGGCCGTAGGCCTGTAGCAGTGTCTGTACGTCCAAAGAGCCGCCCGAGGCCAGCAAGCCGGGTACCGGGTCACTTTCGGCCCAGGCTTTACTTACCGGCGGAAAGTCTTCACCCGCCGTGAGCCAGGGAACAGATTTTGGAGTGCGCATGCCTGCATGTTAGCGGCGCGCCAGCAAATGGGCTGCTCAATCCTTGCCGCGTCTGGACGGCAAGCTTGCATCGACTGTCGGTAGGTCGACCATCACCGGCTGGCCCGGCGTGGTGCAACCGGTGTCGCAGCATTTGCCGGGCTGGCGGTTTTTGGTGATGGCGCGATCCGGGTCGTGCGCAACACCGCGCTCCAGAATGCGCTCGACCAGCTCGACCTTGGAGCCGATGGGATAGTTGCGGTAAATTTCCTGCTTCATGGCGGCCGGCGAGCCGCCGCCGTGCATGCTGATGACGCTGTACCAGCCGCCCTGGTAGCCGGCAGTCAGGTCTTCAATGAAGCGGGCGGTTTCGATGCGCTGCGCGTAAGGTACGTCCGGGTTGGCGCGCAGCACCTCAGAGAGCTTGGCCCCGGTCTCAGGGTTGTGGTCTTCGTCGGGACCGGGCAGGGTGACGATCAGCCCGCCGCTGACGTAGTGAGCGATGCGGTGCATGTCGTAGATTTTGGTGGCCAGCAGCAATTTACCGATGTTGGAAAACACCGGGTCGGGCATAAAGGTCTGACTGTGCTCGTCGGCTTTGCCGTAAACGCTGGCGGCCACACCGCAAGCGAAAAAACTCTCGGTGATGGTGATGAGTTCGACCATTTGCTCGCGCAAGTGGTTTTCTTTGCCGGGGTCAAAACCATTTGCCTCGCACATCAGCGCGCCCGCGCCTATGAGTAAATCCCCGAAGCCGGCGCGTGCCCCTATGCAGGTGTGGCGATGGTGTGTGGCATAGCTGTAAGTCAGATGACCCGAGTGTTCCCAATCTCCGGCGTAAAACACGCTCTCCCAAGGAACGAAGACCTTGTCAAATATCACCACGCCTGTGCTTTGGCCGTATTTCCGACTGAACAGTGGCGCGCCATGCTCGACTTTTTCGCCAGGCCGGCCGGCCGGTCTGGCGATGATGGTGATGCCCTCAGCGTCTACCGGGACTGCGCAACAGACGGCAAAGTCGGCGTCTTCCCGGCCCATGTTGCGGCAGGGCATGACCAGCAACTCGTGCATGTAGGGCGCGCCGGTGACGATGGCCTTGGTGCCTGAAATCACAATGCCCAAGCGGCCGTGACACCGCACATTGCGCTCGACGACGTGCACATAGCTGTCTACATTGGCCTGCTCGTGCGGTCGCTTGCTGCGGTCGCCCTTCGCGTCTGTCATGGCAATGCCCAGCGTGAGATCCTGGTCTTGTACCCGGTGCAGGTAGTCCATGAAGCGGGCGCTGTGCTCTGTGCTGCCTTTGGCGTCATCTAGGCGGGCGGACACTTGGCCGATGGCGTTGAGCGCGTCATGCGTGAGGTAACGTTGTGCACAACCGGTTTCCTGGCAGACCAGACGCACCGCCTCGAGCTTGTTAAGCAAGTCGCCGCTGCTGGTATTGATGTGCGTCAGACGGTTGACCAGTTTGCCGCTGGTGTGCTGAACCGCCGTCATGATGGGCGCGTAGCGGGGCTTCAGGGCGTAGTCGTAGGTCAGCGCAATGGCATTGATACCGGGCGCAAAGCCTGGCTCGTCGGCTACGCTCGCCACAGCCTTTCCGTCTAGAAAAACCCTGGGTTTGTAGCGTCGAAGCGACTCACGGAAATCGTCGCCAGACATCAGATTGGCGATAGGCTGGGCTGCATTCATGGGCGTCTCCAGTGTGTAATTTTTTAAAAATTTTAAACGCTGTTTAATTATCTGTCCAAGCGTTTAATTTCATTCGATGGAAGCCTTGGCCTTTATTGCGACTATATTTCCTTCATGCAAGCCAAAACTGAGCGCCAGCAAGCCATGACCGACGTGCGCCGTGCACTGGTGCTCGATGCAGCCCGTGCCGTGTTTGAAAAGCTGGGCATTGAAGGCGCCAGTATTCGTGAAATTGCACGTGCTGCGGGCTACACCCCCGGGGCCATCTATTTTTACTTCGACAGCAAAGAAGCCATTTACGGCGCACTGCTGGCCGAATCCCTTGAGCGACTGAACGACAGGGTGGCGCAAGCCGGTCCGGGCGCTGTCGACGCCGCTGCTCTGCTGGAAGCCAAGGCCAGTGCCTGGTTTGATTTTTATGCAGACAATCCGCGTGAGCTGGACCTGGGTTTTTACTTGGTGCAAGGCATGCGGCCGCGCGGCTTGAATGCCACTTTGAATGAGCAGCTCAACGGCCGCTTACACGACGCCCTGAAACCCTGTGAGGGGGCTTTGCAGGCTTTGGGTTTAACGGGCGAGGCGGCCCTTCGTGAAACCACGGCGCTGTTTGCCCACGGTGTGGGTTTACTTTTGCTCAAGCACACGGGTCGCATCCGGATGTTCGGGCAAGATGCTACTTTGCTGTTTGATGCGTATGTCATCGGGCTGCTGGAGCGCGTCCGCCAACGATTGATTTGATCTCTTTTATTTTTTTGAAACGATGACCATGCTGCTTGACGCTGATGACTCACAACTTGTTCTGGTTGATTACCAGTTGCGTTTGATGCCGGCGATTTTTGAGAGCCAGCAGGTAATTGCCAACGCCGTGCGACTGGCTCGCCTGGCCGCAGCGCTGCAAGTGCCGCTATGGGGTACCGAGCAGATGTCTGAAAAAGCAGGCCTGGGGCCGAATGTGCCTGAGATTCATTCAATCATTGAAGGGGCTGGCGGCCGGGTTTTACAAAAAATGCATTTCAGTGCCGTGGCGGATGGTTTGGCTGACATGCTTCGCCCGCCAGTGCGCAAAACCCCCGCTGGCGGCAACGCGCGCAGCCTGCCCAAGCATTTGCAAAAGCCTGCGCCTGCTGAAGAAGAAGGCCGCGGCACTATTGTGTTGGCAGGTTGTGAGGCGCACGTGTGCTTGCTTCAAACGGCGCTTGATTTGCTGCAAGAGGAGTTCGATGTCTGGGTGGTGACCGACGCCTGCAGCTCGCGCAGCGAGCGCAACCGCGATGCTGCTTTTGACCGTCTGGCCGGCAATGGCGCAGAACTGGTGACCACCGAGATGGTCGCTTTTGAATGGTTACGCTCCGCCGGCCACCCGTTTTTCAGGGAAACACTGGCTTTGATCAAGTAGTGTCAGCCTGAAGCAAGTCTGTTATCAATAATTATGAATTCAGTTTAAAGGTCAATCCCTGAGCCATTGAGTTCAGGGGCGATCCACAAAAGGGGAAAAACAAGATGTTCAAGGCTTTGCTGCTCGAAAAGACGGAGGCAGGTTTCACTGCGGGCATGACCGACCTGAACGAGGCGCAACTGCCGCCGGGCGATGTGCGCGGCCTCGTTGAGTACTCCTGCCTCAATTACAAGGACGGCCTGGCCATCACCAACCGCGGGCCGGTGGTGCGCGCCTGGCCCATGCTCGCCGGTATTGACGGCGCGGGCGTGGTCACGCAGTCCAGCCACCCGGCCTGGCAAGAAGGTGACAGGTTCGTTCACAACGGCTGGGGCCTGGGTGAAACCCGCTGGGGTCTGCTGGCCGAGCAAGCCAGTTTGCAGGGCGATCAACTGGTCAAACTACCGGCGGCGCTCAGCACCCGCCAGGCCATGGCCATCGGCACGGCCGGCTACACCGCCATGCTCTGCGTGCTGGCGCTTGAGCAGCACGGCCTCAAGCCCGGTTCCGGCGAGGTGCTGGTCACCGGCGCGACGGGCGGTGTGGGTAGCACTGCAGTGGCTTTGCTTAGCAAGCTGGGTTACACCGTGGTCGCCGCAACCGGCAAGGCGTCTGAAGCCGCTTACTTGCATCAACTCGGCGCCGGCTCAGTTATCGAACGTACCAGTTTGTCTGCGCCCGGCAAACCTCTGCAAAAAGAGCGCTGGGCCGCCGTGGTGGACGCGGTAGGCTCGCACACGCTGGCCAACGCCTGCGCGCAGACGGCTTATGGCGGCGTGGTCGCGGCCTGCGGGCTGGCGCAAGGCGCAGATTTCCCCGCCACCGTCATGCCTTTCATTTTGCGCGGCGTTACGTTGGCCGGCATTGACAGCGTGATGGCGCCACTGGCCCGTCGCCAACTCGCCTGGCAGCGCCTGGCGCAAGACCTGGATCCGGCCAAGCTTGAACTGATGATTGAAGAAGTGCCCTTGGCGCGCGCCGCTGAAAAAGCCGAAGACTTGATGCTGGGCAAGGTGCGTGGCCGCATTCTGGTCAAGATTCAGCCTTGAGCGCAAACCGATAAAAATTTTCCCGGAGACCCGAGATGAGCAATTCGACCAGCCCCATGAGTTATGCCGATTTTTACCGTCAGTCCGTTGAGCAGCCCGATGCCTTCTGGACAGAACAGGCCAAGCTGATCGACTGGTTCAAGCCTTTCGAGCGGGTCTGCAACTACGACAAGCCGCCATTCGTGCATTGGTTTGAAGGGGGCTTGAGCAATTTGTGTCACAACGCTGTGGACCGTCACCTCAAGGGCCGCGCCGATCAGGCCGCGCTGATCGCCATCTCGACAGAAACCGGCAGCGAAAAAAGCTACAGCTTCGCCGAGCTGCACCGGGAAGTGCAGCGCATGGCCGCCAGTTTGAAGGCATTGGGCGTGCAAAAGGGCGACCGCGTGCTGATCTACATGCCCATGGTGGCTGACGCTGCTTTTGCCATGCTGGCCTGCGCACGCATAGGCGCCATTCATTGCGTGGTGTTCGGCGGCTTTGCCAGCGGCTCGCTGGCCTCGCGCATTGACGACGCCACGCCCAAGGTCATCGTGAGCGCCGATGGCGGCTCGCGCGGCGGCAAGGCCATGCCTTACAAGCCCTTGCTCGACGAAGCCATCCGTCTGGCCGCACACAAGCCGTCCGCAGTGCTGTTGTCAGACCGCCAACTAGCTCCCATGAACCTGGTGCCAGGCCGCGACCATTTGTGGTCCGAACTGCGCCAGCAGCACTTTGACGCGCAAGTGCCCTGCGAACCGATGAAGTCCACCGACATCAGCTACACCATCTACACCAGCGGCACCACCGGTAAGCCCAAGGGCGTGCAGCGCGACACCGCCGGTTACATGGTGGCGCTGGCGGCCAGCATGAAGCACATCTTTGACGGCCGTGCCGGCGAAACATTCTTTTCTACCAGCGATATCGGATGGGTGGTGGGTCACAGCTACATCGTTTATGGCCCGCTGATCGCCGGCATGGCGACCATCATGTATGAAGGTCTGCCCACCCAGGGCATGGAGGGTCATCCCAACGGCGGCATCTGGTGGAGCCTGGTCGAAAAATACAAGGTCACGGCCATGTTCAGCGCACCAACCGCAGTGCGTGTGCTCAAAAAGCAAGATCCCGCACTGCTTCAAAAATACGACCTGTCCACCCTGCGCGCGCTGTTCCTGGCCGGTGAGCCGCTAGACGAGCCCACCGCCCGCTGGATCAGCGAAGGTTTGCGAGTGCCCATCATCGACAACTACTGGCAAACCGAAACCGGTTGGCCCTTGCTCACGGTGGCCAATGGCGTCGAGAAAACCCCCAGTAAGTTCGGCAGCCCGGGCGTTCCCATGTACGGTTACCGCGTCAAACTGCTGCATGAGAGCACCGGCGAAGAGCTCACCCAGCCCAACGAAAAAGGCGTGGTTGTCCTCGAAGGCCCGACGCCGCCCGGCTTCATGCAAACCATTTGGCAGGACGATGCGCGCTTCGTTAACACCTACTGGAAGAGTGTGCCTGGCAAGATGGTTTACAGCACCTTTGACTGGGGCATTCGTGACGAGGACGGCTACTACTTCATCTTGGGGCGCACCGACGATGTGATCAACGTGGCCGGCCACCGCCTGGGCACCCGCGAGATCGAAGAGAGTATTTCCGGCCATGCGATGGTCGCTGAAGTGGCCGTTGTCGGCGTGGCTGACCAGCTCAAAGGGCAGGTGGCCATGGCCTTTGTGGTGCTCAAAGATGCCAGCGCGCTGAACGACCCGGCCGTCGCGCTCAAGCTTGAAGGCGAAATCATGAAGCGTGTGGATGGGGATTTAGGTGCTGTGGCCAGGCCGGCACGTGTGCGTTTTGTCACGGCGCTGCCCAAGACCCGCAGCGGCAAACTGCTGCGCCGTGCCATCCAAGCTGTTTGCGAAGGTCGCGATGCCGGCGACCTGACCACCATGGACGATCCGGCTGCGCTGCAGCAGATCAAGGACCGCATGAGCAGCTGAGCCATGTGCCCTTGAAAAAGCTATAGTCGAGCCCGCCGGGCCAAACAGAGTGTCTGTACCGGCTGCAGAAAGTGCATTACCATGGTCAAGCGATCCGTTTCCAAACCTGCCGATGAGTCCACTGAGCCCGACGAGGTGTTCGAGTCGGCGGCGGAAGTTTTTCGAGTCATGTCGGCGCCTATGCGGCTGAAAATTATCAGCAGTCTTTGCGTTGCCGAAAAAAACGTGAGTGAACTACTCAGCCAGATCCCGACCACCCAGCCCAATATGTCGCAACACCTCAACACCTTGTACCGTGCCGGTGTGCTGGGAAAACGCCGCGATGGCGTGCAAATTTACTACCGCATCATTGACGAGCGGGTGGCCCAGCTTTGCCGCACTGTCTGCCTGCAGATCGCCAGCCAGGCCGACTAAGTCAGCCAGCGACCGCCGAGGCGGCCCTGTGCCGGTCGTCATTTCCGCGTAACCTTTCGGTGGCACAATACTCATGTCCTGAAGGCCCTTCCTGCCACAGTCGCATCCGCTAATCGGTCCAGCCGTGCTGCGGAAGGTTAATTAACCAGCTTTAACCAGCTAATGTTTCCCCAAGGGAAACGGAGGTCAGCGGATATGAGTTCCAACGCGCCCACACCGGCATCGGTGTATGCAGCCTATCAAGGCAATACCTATCTTTTCGGCGGCAATGCGCCCTACGTCGAAGAGCTTTACGAAAACTACCTGGCCAACCCTGGCAGCGTGCCCGACACCTGGCGCGAGTATTTTGGTGCGCTTCAGCATGTGCCAGCCACCGACGGCAGCAACGCCAAAGACGTACCGCACCAGCCCGTCATCAGTGCCTTTGCTGAACGCGCTAAAGCCGGCGGAACCAAGGTTGTTTTGGCCAGTGCCGACGCCGAAATGGGTCGTAAACGCACTGCCGTTCAGCAGCTCATTGCGGCTTACCGCAATGTCGGTCAGCGCTGGGCAGACCTGGACCCGCTCAAGCGCACCGAGCGGCCGGCCATTCAAGACCTGGATCCGGCTTTCTATGGCTTCAGTGACGCAGACCAGGAAACGGTTTTTGATACCAGCAACACCTTCTTCGGTAAAAACAGAATGTCGCTTCGCGAGTTGCTCAATGCGCTGCGCGAGACTTACTGCGGCACCTTGGGCGCCGAATACATGTACGCCACGGACCAAGCTGAAAAGCGCTGGTGGCAGCAAAAGCTGGAAAGCATCCGTAGCAAGCCCAACTTCACTGCAGACAAAAAGAAGCTGATCCTCGAGCAACTGACGGCTGCCGAAGGCTTGGAGCGGTTTTTACACACTAAATACGTAGGCCAAAAACGCTTCTCACTAGAAGGTGGCGAGAGTTTTATTGCGGCCATGGACGAACTGATCCAGTCTGCGGGCGCACAGGGCGTGCAGGAAATCGTCATCGGCATGGCCCACCGTGGCAGGCTGAACGTACTGGTCAACACCATGCGCAAATTACCTGGCGACTTGTTTGCCGAGTTTGACCACACTGCCCCGGAACACCTGCCATCGGGCGACGTGAAGTACCACCAAGGTTTCAGCTCGGATGTCAGCACAACCGGCGGTCCGGTTCACTTGTCTCTGGCCTTCAATCCTTCGCACCTGGAGATCGTCAACCCCGTTGTTGAAGGTTCGGTGCGCGCCCGCATGGACCGCCGTGCCGATCCTCTGGGAAAACAGGTCTTGCCTGTGCTGGTGCATGGCGATGCCGCCTTCGGCGGACAGGGCGTCAATCAAGAAACCTTTGCACTGGCCCAGACCAGGGGTTACTCCACCGGCGGCACGGTGCACATCATCATCAATAACCAGATCGGTTTCACCACCTCAGACCCGCGTGACATGCGCTCGTCGGTGTTTTGTACCGACATTGTCAAGATGGTCGAAGCGCCGGTTCTGCACGTCAATGGCGATGATCCGGAGGCCGTGGTGCTGGCCACTCAGATGGCGCTTGAGTACCGAATGACATTCAGCAAAGATGTCGTTCTCGATATTGTGTGCTTTCGCAAGCTCGGTCATAACGAGCAAGACACGCCGGCGCTGACGCAGCCGCTGATGTACAAAAAAATCGCCGCCCATCCCGGCACCCGAAAACTCTTTGCAGACAAGTTGTCTGCCCAAGGCTTGGGCGATTCCTTGGGCGATGACATGGTCAAGGCTAACCGGGCTGCGTTGGATGCCGGCAAGCACACTGACGACCAGGTATTGACCAACTTTAAAACCAAGTTCACGGTGGACTGGGCCCCGTTTCTCGGTAAAAAATGGACAGACGCTGGCGACACCGCCATCCCTCTTGCCGAATGGAAGCGCCTGTCCGAAAAAATTACCACCATCCCTGAATCTGTCTCGCCGCACCAGTTGGTGAAAAAGGTCTATGACGACCGCGCCGCCATGGGTCGGGGCGAGATTCCTGTGGACTGGGGAATGGGTGAGCACATGGCTTTTGCTTCCCTGGTGGCCAGTGGCTACCCTGTGCGTTTGTCTGGTGAAGACTCGGGGCGCGGTACTTTCACGCACCGCCACGCCGTGATTCATGACCAAAAACGCGAGAAGTGGGACACCGGTACTTACGTAGCTCTGCAAAACGTCACCGAAAACCAGGCACCGTTTGTGGTCATCGACTCCATCCTGTCTGAAGAGGCGGTGCTGGGCTTTGAGTACGGCTACGCCTCCAACGACCCCAACACCATGGTGATCTGGGAAGCCCAGTTCGGCGACTTTGCCAACGGCGCGCAAGTGGTGATCGACCAGTTCATTGCCTCAGGTGAAGTGAAGTGGGGCCGCGTCAATGGCCTGACGCTCATGCTGCCGCACGGCTACGAAGGGCAGGGCCCTGAGCACAGCTCAGCACGTCTTGAGCGCTTCATGCAGCTGGCCGCTGACACCAACATGCAGATCGTGCAGCCGACAACGGCCAGCCAGATTTTCCATGTGCTACGTCGCCAGATGGTGCGAGATTTGCGTAAGCCGCTGATCATCTTCACGCCAAAATCACTGCTGCGCAACAAGGACGCCACCTCGCCGGTTTCCGAGTTCACCAAGGGCTGCTTCCAGACGGTCATCCCTGAGAACAAAGCGATCAAGGCCGACAAGATCAAGCGCGTGCTGGTGTGTTCAGGCAAGGTCTACTACGACCTGGTGAAAAAGCGTGAAGAAACGGACGCCAATGACGTTGCCATCCTGAGGGTCGAGCAGCTCTACCCTTTCCCGCACAAAGCGTTTGCGGCTGAATTAAAAAAATACCCGAACGCAACTGAGCTGGTCTGGGCGCAGGACGAGCCGCAGAACCAGGGCGCCTGGTTCTTTGTGCAGCACTACATTCACGAGAACATGCTCGCCGGTCAAAAGCTGGGTTATTCGGGCCGTGCGGCGTCTGCCTCGCCGGCCGTGGGTTATTCGCACCTGCACCAGGAGCAGCAAAAAGCCCTGGTCGAAGGCGCTTTCGGCAAGCTCAAAGGTTTTGTGCTGACCAAGTAAGCCTCTGCCACTGCCACCCCTTATTCAGAATTTATTCCCGAAAGATAAAAATGGCTATTGTCGAAGTCAAAGTTCCGCAGCTCTCAGAGTCCGTGGCCGAAGCCACCATGCTGCAATGGAAAAAGAAAGTTGGTGATGTCGTTGCTGCTGATGAAATCCTGATCGAAATTGAAACAGACAAGGTGGTGCTGGAAGTGCCTGCACCCTCCGCCGGGGTGCTGTCTGAAATTTTGGTGACCGACGGAGGCACGGTAGTCGCAGAGCAGCTGATAGCCCGTATCGATACAGATGGCAAGGTCGGCGTTGCCGCTCCTGCAGCCGCTGCTGCTCCGGGCGCTGCACCTGCACCGGCTGCAGTCGCAACAGCGTCTTCCAATATGGCCGGTGTGGCCATGCCGGCCGCCGCCAAATTAATGGCCGACAACAGTCTGACTGCTGGCTCTGTGCCGGGCACCGGCAAAGACGGCCGCGTCACCAAGGGTGATGTACTGTTCGCCGTGGCCAGTGGCGTCAAGTCCTCGGTTGCGGTGATCCCAACTGGTGTTCCGACCAGCACATTGCCACAGGTGTCTGTACCCACCGTCAGCCTGGGCGAGCGCCCCGAGCAGCGCGTGCCCATGAGCCGCCTGCGCGCTCGCGTCGCCGAGCGTCTCTTGCAATCGCAATCGAGCAACGCCATTCTGACAACCTTCAACGAGATCAATATGGCCCCGGTCATGGAGATGCGCAAGAAGTTTCAGGAAAAGTTCGAAAAAGAGCACGGCACCAAGCTGGGCTTCATGAGCTTTTTTGTCAAGGCCGCGGTGCATGCGTTGAAAAAATTTCCGGTGCTCAACGCCTCGGTGGACGGTAACGACATCGTTTACCACGGCTACTTTGATATCGGCATTGCCGTGGGCTCGCCCCGTGGTCTGGTAGTACCTATTTTGCGCAACGCTGACCAGATGAGCTTTGCAGATATCGAGAAAAAAATCAACGAATTTGGCGCCAAGGCCCGCGACGGAAAACTGGGCATGGACGACATGACCGGTGGAACCTTCTCCATCAGCAACGGCGGCACTTTTGGCTCCATGCTGTCTACGCCCATCATCAACCCGCCGCAGTCAGCTATTTTGGGCATCCACGCCACCAAAGATCGTGCCGTGGTGGAAAACGGCCAGGTCGTGGTGCGCCCCATGAACTACTTTGCCATGTCTTACGACCACCGCATCATCGACGGCCGCGAAGCTGTGCTCGGCCTGGTCGCTATCAAAGAAGCGATGGAAGATCCTTCTCGCCTGTTGTTTGATATCTGATTAGAAAGAAAATCATGTCTCAGCAATTTGACGTCGTCGTCATCGGCGCAGGTCCAGGCGGCTACATTGCGGCCATTCGTGCGGCCCAACTGGGCTTTAAGGTGGCTTGTATCGACGAGTGGAAAAACGCTGACGGCGGCCCTGCGCCCGGCGGCACTTGCACCAACGTCGGCTGCATTCCCTCCAAGGCCCTGCTGCAGTCCAGCGAGCATTTCGACCACGCCAACCATCACTTTGCAGACCATGGCATCACTGCCACGAGC